>CAJCHO010000024.1 GCA_903970145.1 Mycobacteriaceae bacterium
ATCGGATGACCGATGGCGATAGCCCCGCCGTTGACGTTGATCTTATTGGTATCCCAGCCGATTTCCTTATTGACCGCGCAGGCCTGCGCGGCGAAGGCCTCATTGATCGCCATCAGATCGAGTTCACCGGGTTGCCAGCCGGCACGCGCGAGGGCGCGGCGCGATGCGGAGACCGGTCCCATTCCCATGATCCGGGGTTCGAGCGCCGTCGTCGCAAACGAGCGAATCGTCGCCAGAGGGGCAAGGCCGAGCTCGCGTGCCTTGGCAGCCGACATGACGACGACCGCCGCAGCCCCGTCGTTGATCCCCGAAGCGTTACCTGCGGTAACGCTGCCATCCTTGGCAAATGCGGGCTTTAGCCCTGAAAGATTGTCGAGCGTCGCGCCGTGCCGGATAAATTCGTCGGAATCAAAGAGCAGCGGATCGCCCTTGCGCTGGGGAATCGGCAGCGGTGCGATCTCGTCCTTGAAGCGTCCCGCCTTCTGCGCTGCTTCTGCCTTGTTCTGCGAGGCCAGTGCGAATTCGTCCTGCTGGCTGCGGCTGATGTCGAATTGCTTGGCAACGTTCTCTGCCGTCGTGCCCATGTGGTACTGGTTATACACATCCCACAGCCCATCGACGATCATGCTGTCGACGAGTTTCGCATCGCCCATCCGAAAGCCTTCACGCGAACCCGGTAACACGTGCGGCGCCAGGCTCATGTTCTCCTGACCGCCAGCGATGACGATCTCGGCATCCCCGAACGCAATCGACTGGGCCGCCAGCATCACCGCTTTCAAGCCGCTTCCACAGACGACATTGATCGTCATCGCCGGAACGCTCACAGGAAGGCCCGACTTGATGGCGGCCTGGCGCGCCGGATTCTGTCCCGAGCCTGCCGCGAGTACCTGCCCGAGCATCACCTCGCTGACCTGCTCCGGCGCCAGGTGTGCCCGCTCGAGTACGCTCTTGATCACGTGCGCACCCAGATCGGGCGCCGGCGTCTTGGCGAGCGTTCCGCCGAACTTGCCAACCGCGGTGCGCGCGGCTGCGACGATAACGATGTCAGTCATGGAGGAATTCCTCTGCAAATTAAACGGTGGGGATCAGGCAGCGCGCACTCGCACATAGCTACCGGGCGCGGCTTCGATGGGTCGGTGCTCGGCATCGCCAGCTTTCACGGGAGCCTTGATTTTCTTGCCGGAGAAAGCACTGAGCCACTCGATCCAGTCCGGCCACCAGCTGCCCGGCACTTCGCGTGCGCCGGAAAACCATTGATCGGGATCGCGCGGCAGTGCCCGTGCCCCGTCGGCAATCCAGTAATTGCGCCGCCCCTTGGCCGGAGGATTGATCACGCCCGCGATGTGGCCCGAGGCACCGAGGACAAAGCGCACCGGTCCCTTGACGAGCTGCGTGTTCGCGTAGGCAGCATGCCAGGGGACGATGTGATCCTCGCGTGACGCATACACATAGCTTGGCAGGGTAATCGAGCCCAAATCGACGGGCTCGCCGCACACCTGGCACCCGCCAGGCTCGCGTAGCTGGTTTTCTAGATAGGTATTACGCAGATACCAGACAAAAAACGGCCCCGGCAGATTGGTACTGTCGGCATTCCAGTACAACAGATCGAACGGAGGAGGCGCTTCGCCCTTGAGGTAATTGCTGACTACGTAGTTCCAGACGAGGTCGTTGGGTCGCAAAAAAGAGAATGACGTCGCCAGATCGCGCCCTGGCATCAGACCCGGCACAGCACTGCCCGGCCTGCCGTCGGCGCCAAAACCACCGATGGTGTGCTCGCGCATCTGCACACTCGCCTCATCGACAAACACGTCGAGCAAGCCGGTGTTGGCGAAGTCAAGCAGAGTCGTCAACAGAGTCAGGCTTTCGGCGATGCGCTCGCCGCGCGCCTTCAGGACCGCGAGGGCGGTTGAGACGAGCGTGCCGCCCACGCAAAAACCCAGCACATTGATGGTCTTCGCGCGGCCGATCTGCTGCACCACCCGCATGGCGCGAATCACACCGTCTTCGATGTATTGATCCCAGGTCAGATGGGCTTGCTCGGCATGCGGATTGCGCCACGACACCAGGAACACGGTGTGCCCCTGCGCGACAGCATGGCGCACGAAGGAATTCTCCGGCTGCAGATCGAGGATATAGAACTTGTTGATGCACGGCGGTACGAGCAGCAGCGGGCGCTCAAATACCGTCGCGGTGCTCGGCCGGTACTGGATCAGCTCGAAGATCTCGTTGCGAAAGACCACATCACCGGGACTGACGGCGACATTGCGTCCGATCTCGAAGGCCGCTTCATTGGTCTGGGAGATGCGTCCCTTGTTCAGGTCGCCCAGCATGTTGGCAAGGCCCTGCGCGAGACTTTCGCCACCCGTATCGAGGAGCTTCTTCTGCGCTTCCGGGTTGGTGGCAAGATAGTTCGATGGTGACATCGCATCGACCCACTGCTGCACGGCAAAGCGGATCTTGGCCTGGACCTTGGGCGTGGCAACGACAGCGTCAGCCAGCGCATTCATGAACTGGCCGTTGAGCATGTAGAGCCCCGCGACATAGGCGTGTCCGCCGGCCCACGACTGGTCGGAAAAGCGGCGATCCTGCGGACGCTGTGCCCGACCCTCGAATGTCTCCTGCCACAGCTGACTAAGCGAGCGCGCGTAGCTCTGCTGCAATTCAATCAGGCGTGCCGGATCGATCTGGTAACGCAGGCCATCGAAGGTGGGTGCGGACTCGCCTGGCGCCAGCGACGCCGCGAACTCTGTCGCAGAGGGCCGGCCTGCTGCCGCCTGCTTTGCCGTGCGGCGTGCGCGAACTGCGGGTTTACCCGCCCTCCCATTTCCCGGCGATCCGACTGCGGAATGCTGCGCGCCATGCTTTGCGCCACTGCGAGCACCACGCATGGGTGATGCCTTGGCACTGCGACTGGCGCGCGGCACGCTACGCGCCGTGCCCGCAGGAGTTCTGACCGGTCTTCGTGTCGCTGCAGCCATTTGTCTCTCTCGAGGCGAATTGTCGATCGGCGTGCCGATCGATATCGCTCTTGCAGGGCGATTTTGCATCCGCGCCCGCGGTCCGTCAACGCGCCCGCCTGCGCGAGCGGCAAGCACGGGTTAGCGAGCGTGTGCCTTGAGCCAGATCAGAGCAGCCATTCGGCCAGTGGCAGGCTCGCGTCGATACGAATAGAAATGCTGCGATTCGCGGTATGTGCAGCGGGTACCCCCGTAGACGCGATCAATACCGAGCTTGCCCAATCGCTGGCGCGCCAGTAGCGGTAGATCGCAGAGCCACTTGCCTGCCCGATAGTCGACAAAGGCGGCGCTTGCCGCAGCATCGCGGTCGCAGTATGCCGCGCGCACGTCGGCTCCGACTTCAAAGGCGGTCGGTCCGATACAGGGCCCGAGATAGGCCATCAGTCGCGTCGATGCTGCACCGAACGCATGCACGCTGTTTTCGACTACACCCTCCGCAAGGCCGCGCCAGCCGGCGTGGACTACTGCGACCTGTGTGCCGAGGTCGTCGCATATCAGTATCGGCAGGCAATCGGCCACCAGCACGGCGCACACCACACCCGGCACATCGGTATAGCTGGCATCGGCTTTTTGCAGCACATCGAAGGCTTGAATCATCTCTGCTGCCACGGCACGGGCGCCATGTACCTGATCGAGCCAGCGCGGCTCAGCTCCGGCCAGAGCTGCCAGCAGCGCGCGATTGCTGCCCACTGCATCGAGCTCGTCGCCGACCCGCAGCGACAGATTCATGCCCGGCGCGCCCTCTGGTGTCGCGAAGACTCCGCGACTGGAACCCCCGGCCCGGGTCGTTATCAATGCACCGACGACGGGGGGCGCGGGCCACTCTGGAACGATCCAGTCAGGATGCATGGGTCGGACGCAATGAGGGATTGGCAAAGCCCCAGTACTCGAGTAGCGCCGCATAATCGGGCGGCACAGGCGTGCTCCACTGGCAGGCTCGCGCCTGGCGCGGGTGCTGCAAGCCCAGCCGCCAGGCGTGCAGGGCCTGGCGCGGCAATGGGTCGTGGCTGGTCCGCGCCGCATAGACCGGATCACCGACCAGGGGAAAGCCGGCGTATTGCATGTGCACCCGGATCTGATGGGTGCGTCCGGTTTCCAGGCGACACTGCACGAGGGCGAGCGCGCCCTGCTCCCCGGCCCTGGCGGCATGCTGCTCAAGCACCGTGAAATGGGTAACAGCAGGTTTGGTATTAGCCGTGTCTTGCTTGAACGCGGCCATGCGCGTGCGCTCGCGCGGATGACGCCCGATCGGCGCGCGCACGCTCGCGGCCGGCGGAGGCACCCCGTGCACCAGGGCCAGATACTCGCGCTGCACCGAACGCGCCTGCAACTGGCGCACCAGATTGGTCTGGTCGGCGGCCGTGCGCGCGACCACCATCAAGCCCGAAGTATCCTTGTCGAGGCGATGCACGATGCCGGCACGCGGCACGCGCGCAAGCCCGGGGTCGTGAGCCAAGAGAAAATTGAGTAGGGTGCCGCTCCAGTTACCCGCAGCAGGGTGAACGACGAGCCCGGCCGGCTTGTCGATCACGATCAGGGCCTCGTCCTCGAAGATAATGGATAGCGGCCCCGCCTGCGCGACGTAGGCCATCGATTCCGGTCGCTGCTGCGGCGTAACCCTTACGATGTCTCCTGGCCAGACCGCCCGCCTGATGCTTGCCGCGCCGGCGTTGACCTGTACTGCGCCGACTTCGATCCAGCGCTGCAACTCACTGCGCGAGACACTGTCGAGCTGGCCGGCGAGCCACTTGTCCAGACGCTCGCCGTGGACCTCCTCAGTCACGATCAGTTCGAGCACACTGTCAGTGTCGGGGGCAGCATCGTCATCCCATGCGTTATAATCGCCCTCCTCGGAGACGCTTGGATTTGGCATGCTTGGATCGATTACTAGGTGGCTGGTTGGGACACGGATGGCCTGTGCGCTGGCGACTGCGGCGCTGGTGCTATCGGGCTGCGGCCTGTTTTCCGGTCCCGAAGAGGATAAAACGGCCAACTGGTCGGCCGACAAATTATATTCCGAAGCCCACGTCGAGATGGACACGGGCGCCTACAGCCAGGCCGTCAAATACCTAAAGAGCCTGCAGACGCGCTTTCCATTCGGTCGCTACGCGCAGCAGGCCCTGCTCGAAGAGTGCTATGCGCAGTGGAAGGACTACGAACCGGAAGCGGCCATCGCTGCCTGCGACCGCTTCATCAAGCAGTATCCCAACAGTCCGCACATCGACTACGCCTACTATCTGAAGGGCCTGATCAATTTCAACGGTGACCTGGGATTTCTGGGCAAATACGCCGGTCAGGACCCGAGCGAACGCGATCCCAAGGCCTTGCGCGACTCGTTCGAATCGCTGCGTGAAGTTACCGTGCGCTTCCCGGACTCGCGCTACACGCCGGATTCGCTCTTGCGCATGCGCTACCTGGTGAACGCCATGGCAGCCCACGAGATCCATGTGGCGTCCTACTACCTGCGGCGTGGCGCCCTGATCGCTGCGGTGGCGCGCGCCAAGCGGGTGGTGGTTGACTTTCAGCAAACCCCCTCGACCGAGGACGCGCTTGAGATCATGATCGTGGCCTACGGACAGCTCAATCTGCCCGAACTGCGCGACGATGCGCAACGCGTGATGGCCCTGAACTACCCCAACCATGTGCCGGGCAAATTCGTGGTCGTCCCGAAGGCCTGGTGGAAGATCTGGTAATTGCCGCGCGGTTCTGGATGCCAGCCGGCTAGGCCGCGTCAAAAAAACGCGTGACTTCGTCGAGTTCCCGGGTCCTTCGAAACGGCGGAAGGCTTTGCCAGATGCGTCGGCCGTAGGGCTTGGTGAGCAAGCGCGGATCGCAAAGCATCAATACACCGCGATCACTCTCGTCGCGGATCAGGCGCCCGGCGCCCTGTTTGAGGGCGATCACAGCCGCCGGTACCTGGTAGTCCATGAAGGGATTGCGTCCCTGGCGCACCAGCGCATCCAGGCGCGCAGCGAGCACCGGATCGTCCGGCGGCGCAAAGGGCAGCTTGTCTATAATTACCAGCGAGAGGGCCTGGCCGCGCACATCGACGCCCTCCCAGAAACTCTGGCTCCCGACCAGAATGGCATTGCCCGCCAGGCGAAAGCGCTCAAGCAGGTCACTACGGCTGGCTTCTCCCTGCACCAGTAGCGGGAAATCGAGCTGTTCTGCCTCGAGCCAGCTGCGCAGCATCTCCGCGGCGCTGCGTACCGCGCGCAGGGTCGTGCACAGAAGAAAAGCCCGCCCGCCTGCCGCTCTTAGCACCGGCAGGCTGGCACGGACCACCGCCTCGGTGTATCCCTGCGTAGCAGGATCGGGGAGTTCGGTGGGCACGTAGAGCAGCGCCTGGTTTTCGTAATCGAATGGACTGGGCCAGGCCCGTGCCACAGCGTCGCCCAGGCCGAGCTGATTGGAAAAGTGACTGAAGTCCGATTTCACAGCGAGCGTCGCCGACGTAAATATCCAGGCGCGCAGCTGGCCTTCGCGTGCGCGGGTAAAGGGTTCCGCGACCGACAGGGGCGTGCGGTGTAACTGCAGACTGTGGCTGAATGCTTCAACCCAGCGAATGATTTCGTCGCCATCCCCGGCATTGACCCAGGCGCGCAGGCGCTGCGCCAGTTGCGTGGCGCGTTGCCAGCATTGTTCGAGTTCGGCCGCGCGCTCGGCGCTGGCCTGTAGCTGCTCGGCCAGCGCTTCGATGTTGCTCGCCGCGGCCTCGATGGCCGGATACAGCGCGTTGTCCGCATCCAGCTGCGCGGCATTCTGGCGCAGGCTGTCCTGCGCGAATACCAGACGCATGTCGCGAGCCGCTTTCTCGATACGTCCACATGCGGCTGGCCAGTCGAGCGCATCGCGGGCGTGCGCGAGCCCCTCGGCCTGGCTGTCGCGGGCCAGTTCCAGGATCTGCCCGGTTGACACGGTCTGTCCGAAGAACAGCGTCGCCACATCGGGCAGTTGATGGGCCTCGTCGAAGATCACGGTGTTGGCAGCTGGCAGGAGATCGGACACGCCCTCTTCGCGCAAACTGAGATCGGCGAGGAAGAGGTGATGGTTGACGACGACCACGTCGGCCTCCTGGGCCTGCCGGCGTGCCTGCATGACAAAGCACTCGCGATAATGCTTGCACTCGACGCCAAGGCAGTTCTCGCGGGTCGAAGTAACGTGGGTCCAGATCGCAGCATTCTCCGGCACGGCCGACAGTTCGGCGCGGTCGCCACTCCTGGTCGATTTGGCAAAGCGCACGATCGCGCGCAACTGGCGCGCCTCTTCGCGCGAGGCGAGCCGGCCCTGCTCCTCGGTGCGCTCGAGGTGATGCTGGCACACGTAGTTGGCGCGGCCCTTCAAAAGGGCGATAGTGACCGGCACCGACAATGCAGTACGCACCGTCGGCAGATCGCGCCGGAACAATTGATCCTGCAGGGTCTTGGTCCCGGTCGAGATGATGACCTTGCCGCCCCACATGAGCGCGGGCACCAGATAGGCAAAGGTCTTGCCAGTGCCGGTGCCGGCTTCGGCGATCAGGCAGGACTGATCCTCGATCGCGGTCGCGATGGCGCTCGCCATCTCAAGTTGTCCGGCGCGCGCGCGATAGGCATCGACGCGACCGGAAAGCGTTCCGTGCTCGGAGAAGACTTCGGAAAGAGCGCGGGCGCGCTCAGCGGAAAGTGTCAAACGGTATCGGGCCAGCGCATAGAAACAACTGGCATTGTCGCATGTTCGCAAGGCGCACCCGCCTTGCAGACGCAGTGCCGACGCTAAGCCGAGATGTCCGGTACCAGCTGAATCTGCAGGATCACCAGCTGGTCTTTGATCTGCAATTTGCGTTTTTTGAGACGACGGATTTGCAATTCGTCGTGGTCCGGGGTGTCTACGAGACGCGCGATGATCTCGTCGAGATCGCGATGCTCGACCTGCAATTCGGTAATGCGGCGCCTGATCTGTTCAGGATTGGACACTTTTGTGCTCCTTGGCGAAGCTATAATAGATCGCCTGCGGATCTTGTAAAGATCTCGAGACCATCTTTTGTCCTGTTCATGAGCGAAGCGCGTTACAAAATGGCGGCATGTACCGCCCAACACATAGGTGACCGCACCGAACAACAGGATCGGATAGGTATTTTCACGTCGACCCGCATGCCTGGCAGCGCACTGTTCGTTGTAGCCGACGGCATGGGCGGCAAGACCGGTGGCGCGATGGCCGCGCAGCAGGTGATCTCAACGGCCAAGAGTCTTTTCGAAGAGTTCTCGCCGAGCACCGATACGGTTGCCGCGCTGCTCAAGCAGATCATCTACGAAGCCCACACCATCATCAAACTGTCCGCGCTGTCCTCCGAAAAGGAACCCCACAGCACGGCCGTGGTACTGCTGGTGCAGCCCATGCGTGCCGACTGGGCGCACGTCGGTGATAGTCGGCTCTACCGTTTCCACGAATCCGAATTGATCGAACGCACGGTGGACCACTCGTATGTCGAACAACTGATTGCCGAAGGCAAGCTGCGTCCGGAGGAAGCGCAATCGCACCGTCTGTCGAATCTGTTGACGAGTGCCCTGGGCACCAACAAGCTTCCCGAGATCAGTTTCGGTTCCACCGAGAGTGTCGCGCCCGGAGAGATATTCATGCTGTGCTCGGACGGCTTGTGGCATTACTTCAGTGATGCCGAGCTCGGCGTAATCCTCGCGACCGCACCACCGCGCCCGGCCTCTGAGCGTCTCATCCAGATCGCGCGTGAGCGCGCACGCGGCGCGGGCGACAACTGCACGCTGGCGATCGTGCGCCTCGAAACACCCGAACCGCCACCACGCGGCACCATCGCCTCTAACTGGCGGGGGCCCGGGAATTAGGGCCGCCTGAGGCGGGCGCGCTGTCCGCCGGGGTGGGCGCTGCCGCAGCGGGAGTCACCGGGACCGATGTTGCCGGAGCAGGCGCTGTTCGGACTGCAGACGCTGCCGGGCCCGGAGCGCGTGTTGATCCAGGTGTGGCAGGCGGCAATACGATTGCTGAGGGCCCGCTGGCGGACGGGGGTG
>CAJCHO010000025.1 GCA_903970145.1 Mycobacteriaceae bacterium
CCGCCGCGAACAGCAGCGCCATCAGCACCGCCAGTCCGGCGCCGCCCAGAGCCAGCACCAGGATGCATGCAATGACGAGGAGCATCAGCGGTACCAGCAAGCCGACCAGCGCCAGCAGGACCGCGACTGCGACGGTCGCAATCAGGGCAAGGAAAATGCCCGTGCCGAACGCCGTCAACCCGCCATCACCGAGGTGCACCACCTGGTCATCGATCACGATATTCAGGTCGGGGGTCTGCCACAGCACAAGGCAGACCGCCAGGAACGCCACCAGCGCGACCGCAAGCCACAGTTTCATGCCCAGCACGATGATCTTCATGATTTGCTCCCTTCATTGGGGGTTTGCCGTTTGCCCATGGATTGGTAGGGCACGACGATGGTCACGCGCGTGCCGCTCGGTTGGTTGGCTTCGATCACGCACTTGCCGCGCGTGCCATAAAGCAGCGAGAGACGCTCGCGGATATTGGCCAGACCAAGTCCACCACCCGACGTACTGGCACCGGTCGGTGAAAATCCCAGGCCGGAATCCTCGACGCACACGTAGAGGTCACCATCGACGACCTCGGCTTTGAGCGCCACGGCGCCACCCTCGGCCTTGGGCTCGAGTCCGTGCTTGATTGCATTTTCGACCAGCGATTGCAGCATCATCGGCGGAAAATCGGCCGAACGCAGACCACCTGGAACCGTGATCGAGACCTTCAGACGTTCTTCCATGCGCACCTTGAGAATCTCGAGGTAAGCACCCACGAGATCAACCTCGCGACCCAGATTGGTCGAGTTCTCACGCATTTGTGGCAACGCCGCGCGCAGGTACTGGATCAGATTGCGCTGCATGGTCGCGGCGCGTTGCGGGTCGGTCTCGATCAGGTATTCGACCGAAGCTAGAGTATTGAACAGGAAGTGGGGTTCCACCTGTGCCTGCATCATCTGCATGCGCGCCTCGACGACCTGACGCTGCAGACTCTCGCGCTCGGCGGTACTCGCCGCCGTCTTGACCATCGCATCGGCACGCTGCTTGGTAGCCGCCGACACCTTGATGGCAATCATGTAGGCAAAGCTGATCGTCAACAACACCTTGAACAGATCCCACAAGGCATTGCTCTGCCGGCGGTGCGCGTTGAGGTTTTCGTTTTTGGCAAGCGCTTCGGTAATGCTGTCCGTGAGGTCGTCGCGGGCATCTTCGACCGCCGACTTGACCTCGTCGCGCATCTCCTCGTCGCGCCGCGCGAGGGCCTCGGCTCTTCGCCCCTCCGCTTCGGCCTGCTCGCGGGCGTGCTGAGCCTGCTCGGCCGCATGCTGTGCGCCTGCACTGGGCTGAAGCTCCGGGGGAGGTGGTGGGGCGGGAATATCGATCTGAACCGGCTTGCCGTCCGGATTCCTGCTGGTGACGTGCACGCCGGTCGAATCGACCACTACTTCCTTGCCACCCTTCTCCACGTGAAGGCCGTCGTGATCAGCGGTGACCTTGGATGGCCCCTCGTCATCCTTGTCGACCAGAGGTGGCAGGTCGGGCATCTTTACGTGGATTGGCTTGGTGTCCTTGCCGTTGACGTTGGGCTGAATCATCATCCCGCCCGGCACCGAGCGCACGTCGATGGTGATGGGCTTTTCAAGCTTGTTCGTGATCAGCGGCGATTCCTCGGGCTCGAGAATGCTGCCGATGATCCCCGCCGTGATGATGATGATGAGTCCAAGCAAAAGAATGCGGCGCCACGACGACTCAACCGCAAAGCGCGTAAGCGCCGTGACGAAACGGCTCACGAAAGGTACCGCCGCGCGCTGCCAGCGCAGCAGTTCATCAAAGAAATCCTTGCCGTGCTGGCCCGATTTCTCGGGGCCAGGCCCGGGCGGCGGATTGGGCGGTGTCGAGTTCTGCTCTTCCATTTTGCCTGCTCTTGATTGCGCGTTGGCGCACCAGGCGCCTTAACCAGGACTTACTCTAACCGCAGCAAACAAGGCCTGTGGGGGCACAACGACGAATTGCCGTATGCTGGGCGCCAAGCGTTGGCCAACGCGACAGGATGCGCGCTCTAGCTGCCTCGTTTGCGCGCAGTCGCAGCAGTTTTGGTCGAACTTGAGGCCGGCTTGCGAGCCGGTGGACCAGGTGGCGTCGCGGGCGCGAGCGCGGACTGAGCGACCCTATTGAACTGATCCTGCAAAAAGCTCAGCCATGCCGTCCCTGACAGGCCCGGCTCCTCGGAACTGACCGGCTTTGCAGCAGGTGCGCGCTTTTTTGCAGCGCGCGGGCTGGTCTGCTTGGGACTCGGCCGAACCGGACTGGCGTGCGGCCTTGCACTGGCCGACGCGACGCCGGCTTGCGCCATCGTCTCGAAAATGTCGCCGGCCCCGCTGCCCATTGATGCGCCAAATGACTTCAAGGTTGCCACGGTATTGCGCTGAACCTCGAGGGCCTGGATGGTCGCGCGCAGCATGTTGGCATTGACCTCAAGCCAGGACTCCACCGCCTGAAGATCCTTGATCCGCTTGTCGAGTTCGGCCACATCCATCGTCGGCACGACGAATCCTGGCAGGGCTCCGGGTACGCCACTCCAAAGCTTCTTGACGAAATCGAAACTGCCGGACAGCGAATCCATCAGGGGCATGCCCGGCATCGCGCCGCCGACCCCGGGTAGCGGTGGCGCGAACGCCTCGGGCCAACCCGGAACTTTCATTTTCCCAGCCATGCCATCCTCCTGACGCCCGGGGCGCTGCAAATGCTGCAACGCCAAGTATGATTCGAACCTGTCGAGAGCTTCGATGTCCGAGTATGACAGGCTTATTCGCACCAAAAAAGAGCCCTGCTCTCCCCTGCCAATGAACCAGGTCACGTCCCTTGCCCGCTTTGTTCGCCAGCCCGGCGCGCGCTTGCTGGCACTGATTCTGCTCTCGCTGCTGGTGCACATGACGATCCTTTTCATGCGTCCCTGGTGGCCCACCGCCGCGCCGGCGCACGACCTGATCATCGACGCCGTGCTGGTGGCCGCGCCCACTGCGCCCAAGGTGGATAAACCCAAGCGGGTCGTGCCCCCAGCGCACCATGTGACCCATCACGCCGCGGCCGCACCAGCGGTGGTGAGCCAAGCAGAGACACCACAGGACAGTGAGGCCGCCATGCCGCCGGCCAGCGGCGATGGCGCCGAGAACGGACCGAGCGGCACGCCGGGCCCGCAAGCTGCGAGCGATGCCGCGCCCACAGCAGCGGTGAGCACACCAGTCGTACCGAGTGCGCCGCCTGCGAGCGCTCCTCAGGCAGCCGTCCTGCGCTACGACGTCAGTGCACGCGACCCCAAGGGAGGCGAAAGCGCGGGCTACGTGGGGGTCGGTAGCATCACGTTCACGCCGAGCGAGTCCGCCTACAGCATCGATCTGGAGGCCAAGGTGCAGATCATCTTTTTTACCAAGACCGTGCTCGAGCAACACAGCGAGGGCGCGAACGGCGCCACGGGCCTTGTTCCCACGCGCTTTAGCGAGACTCGCGGCGGACGTACCCGGGAGGCGCGCTTTGATCCGGCAAGCGCACCCGCTGGCGCACAGGACAGGCTGAGCATTGTCGTGCAGCTGGGCGCGTTACTGCGTGCCAATGCCAGCCTGGCGCGTGCCGGCGCGCAGATCGATGTGCCGCTGGGCACGGCTAGCAATCGATTCGAGACCTGGCATTTCGAATCGCGCGGACTTGAAACGCTCAACACCGAAATGGGCAAGATTGACTGCGTGCATCTGGCGCGTAGTGCACGCCCGGGGAGCAATGATCGGGACCTGGACACCTGGGTTGCGCTCGACCATGGCAGCTATCCGGTGCGGATCCTTGTCACCGAACCGGATCACACCTACGTCGACATGCGCCTCACGCGCATCGAGACTGCTTCAGATAAGTGAGCGCTTGGCGCGCAGCACCAGCGCGGCGGCACCGATAGCAATCGCGCTCAAGGCGAGCGGCACGAACGCCAGCGCGGCGCGCTGGCTCAGATCCCAGATCACGCCGGCCAAGACGGCCACGACGACCGCACCGCCGTAGCTAAGCGTAAACACCGCGGCCGATGTCCGCACGACTGCCGGTGCGGGCGCGAGGAGGGCCGGCAGGGACAAGGCGAGTATGAGCGCGCCACCGCCGGCAAATCCGATCAAGGCCGCGCCCAGTATCGCCAGCTGCGCATCTCCGAATACCACACCAGCAAAGCCGAACAGGGCAAGCGCTGCCGCCAGCACATAGGGCCAGGCGCGGCGCTCAAGATGACGCGCGGCCATCAGGAGCAGGAGTGACGCCGGGATCTGCGCGAAGTTCAGCGCGGCGAGCGCAGGCACGATCGCCCCGGGCTTCCCGGTAGCATCGAGAAAGCCCGGGAGAAAGGCATTCGTGCCGAAATACAGACTGTTGATGCCGCAAAAGAGCACCGCGAGTCGCCAGATCAGGCCATCACGCCAGTTGGGCCACCACTCGGCGGGTGCAGTGCTCTCTGGCAATGCGCCGCCCGTCGTGCGTGGCGCAATCTGGGAAACCAGAAGACTGACGATCGCAACCGGGCAGGCCCAGAAGACGAGGCTGGCGCGCCAGCTACCTCCGAGCATGGGCAGAATCAGGAGGCCTGCGAGAACCACGGGCACCACCTCGGAGACAAGGAGCCCGTTGGTATAGACCGCGGTGCCAAAGCCGATCTGCTTGGGAACCCACTGGCGCACCGCAGCCGGAAGCGCCGGCTGCAGCACAGCGATCCCGGCACCCATAACAATGGAAGAGGCGAATAGCCACACCACGCCGCCATTGAGTCCGCGGCACGCGGCGCCGAAGGCAACCGTGCCAAGGCCAAGAATCAGCGTACGCCGCAGGCCCAGGCGCGCGACCAGGAGCGCCCCAGGGAGCGCACTCAGGGCAAACATCAGCACCGGCAGGCTATTGAGCAGGCCAACCTCAGTGGCGCTCATGTGCAGCTCGTGCTGAATTTGGGCTATCACTGGTGGCACGGCCAGCACCGTGACGCGCAGGCAGCCACCCATGAGCCACAGCAGCAGCAATAGACGCCAGGGTGCGGGCGCGAATGCGTCCGGCGCGGCCCTTTGACTCATCAGAATCGCTCTAGAAAAGCAGAGCGCGCAAGTGTACCCGATCGGCGGCGTGCCGACGCTGATCGACTAGGCCGCGCGCGCGGTCTCGATTCCGGTCACGGATGCCTTGAAGGCCTGCATGAGCGATATTTCCTCGTCGCGGGCGCGGGCCATGCTCGCCTCCTTGATGTGGCCATAGCCGCGAATCTGCTCGGGTAGTTGCGCTAGGGCGAGTGCCGACTCGAAATTGCCGCTGTCGAGTTTTGGCAGCACAACATCAAGCATGTGTTCATAGTCCCTGATCAGCGCACGCTCGGCGCGGCGCTCGGCGGTATAGCCAAAAACGTCGAACCAGGTGCCGCGCAGGCCGCGCAGTTTGGCGAGCACCCGAAACAGCTGCAGGGTGGCCGAGCCGAACTCGCTCTTGGTCAGATGGCCAGCGGCGTCGCGCCGCGCCAGAAGGGGTGGGGCCAGGTGAAATTTCAGTTTGAAGTCGCCCTCGAACTGGGCATTGATCTTGGCCATGAAGGCCGGGTCCGTGTACAGGCGCGCAACCTCGTACTCGTCCTTGTAGGCGAGCAGCTTGAAGTAGTAGCGCGCCACGGCCTCGCTAAGCCGTGTTGAACCAAGGCGCGCCTCCGCGCCACGCACCCGCTCGACGAGCTCACGGTAACGCGCTGCATAGCCAGCATTCTGGTAAGCCGTGAGCAAGTCGACACGCCGTTTGACGATGTCGTCCAGCGAGACGGCGGCGCGAGAGATGGCAATAACTTCGGCAGGAAACGCGACCCGCGTGACCGCTTCCAGATCGTGCGCGGCGCGGCGCCCCCACTCGAAGGCCTGCAGGTTCTGCTCGATCGAGACACCATTGAGCTCGATGGCGCGCAACAGCGCGGCACGCGACAGGGGCAGCCAGCCCTTTTGCAGGGCATAGCCGAGCATGAAGGGATTGGTATAAATCGCGTCGCCCAGCAGCGCAACGGTCAGGCGGTTTGCATCAACGAAACTGCATTGCGATCCAGCCGCAGCGCGGATATCGGACTGCATATCAGCCCCGGGAAACTGCCAGTCCGGGTTGCGTACGAAATCTGCGGTGGGCATGTTGGCGGTGTTGACGATGACCCGTGTGGTGCCCTCGCGGATTCGCGAAATGGATTCCTTGGAAGCGGTCACGACGAGATCGCACCCGATCACAAGCTCAGCTTCACCGGTGGCTATGCGGGTCGCGTGCAGGTCTTCGGCGCGCGGCGCAATCTGCACGTGCGATGAGACTTCACCGCCCTTTTGTGCGAGGCCGGCCATGTCGAGTACCGATACGCCGAGACCTTCGAGGTGCGCTGCCATGCCAAGCAGCTGGCCGATCGTCACGACACCGGTTCCGCCGATGCCGGTAATCAAAATACCGTAGCTGCGCGAAAGCGCCGCCGGACTTGCCTCAGGCAGATCGAAGAGGTGGTCGGTTGCACCTGCGGCGCCCTTGCCCTTGCGCAGGCGCCCCCCTTCGACGGTCACAAAGGACGGGCAAAAGCCCTTCACGCAGGAATAGTCCTTGTTGCACGAGGACTGGTTGATCTGACGCTTGCGACCGAGTTCGGTTTCGAGCGGCTCGACGGCGATACAGTTTGATTGCACCGAGCAGTCACCGCAGCCCTCGCACACTGCGTCATTGATGAAGGCGCGCTTGGCCGGATCGGGGAAACCCGGCTTGCCGTCGACGATTTTTTTGCGGCGCCGGCGCTTTTCCGAGGCACAGGTCTGGTCATAGACCAGCACCGAAACCCCGACATAGTCGCGCAGTTCGCGCTGGATCTGGTCAAGTTCATCCCGATGATGAACCGTAACCCCTGGCGCGAGAGCCACGCCGTCATACTTGAAGGGCTCATCCGTGACGACGACGATCTTGCCGACACCTTCGGCGCTCATCTGGAAGGTAATCTGCGGAACGGTCAGGGTTCCGTCGACGGGCTGGCCGCCCGTCATGGCGACTGCGTCATTGAACAGGATCTTGTAGGTGATATTGACCTGCGCGGCGACACTGGCGCGCACGGCGAGGTATCCCGAGTGGAAGTAGGTGCCATCGCCGAGGTTCGCAAAAATATGCTTCTCGTCGGTGAAGTCGGCCTGGCCGATCCACGGCACGCCCTCGCCACCCATCTGGGTGAAGGTGTCCGTGCGCCGGTCCGGCATCCACACGGTCATGTAGTGACAGCCGATGCCCGCGACCGCGCGCGAACCTTCGGGTACCCGCGTCGATGTATTGTGCGGACATCCGGCGCAAAAGAAAGGCTTGCGTTCAACCGTCACGCGCGGCCGGGCAAGGGCCTTTTCCTTGGCTTCTATGTAGGCAATGCGCGCCTCAATGCGCGTCCGCACGTCGGCCGGCAGCTCAAACTTCAACAGCCGCGCGGCGACCGCGCGCGCGATGATCGCCGGAGACAGTTCGTATTTCGCCGGCAGGAGCCAGTTGCTGCGCGGAATGCCCCATTCCCCGCCCTCCTTGTCCTCGAACTTGCCATAGATACGCGGACGTACGTCTTCGCGCCAGTTGTAGAGCTCCTCCTTCAACTGGTACTCGATCATCTGGCGCTTTTCCTCCACCACCAGAATCTCTTCGAGACCCGTCGCAAATTCGCGCACGTGGTAGGCATCCAGAGGCCACACCACGCCCACCTTGAACAGGCGAATACCGATCTGCGCGCAGGTTTGCTGGCCAAGACCGAGGTCTTCGAGCGCCTGGCGCGTATCCAGGTAAGCCTTGCCGCTGGCCATGATGCCAAAGCGCGCCACCTGGGAATCCCACACCGTGTAATTGAGGCGATTCGCGCGCACATAGGCCAGTGCGGCGTACCACTTGTAGTCCATCAGTCGCGCTTCCATCTCGAGCGGCGATTCGGGCCAGCGGATATTCAGGCCGCCCGGCGGCAGTTCGAAATCCTCGGGCAGAACAATCTTGACGCGATCGGGGTCGACTTCGACCGAGGCGGACGCTTCGACGACGTCAGTGACCACTTTGAACCCGGTCCAAAGCCCGCTATAGCGACTCATCGCATAGGCGTGCAGACCCAGATCCAGATATTCCTGAACGGTCGCCGGGAAAAACACCGGGATGCCGCAGGCCTTGAGAATGTGATCAGACTGGTGCGGCAGGGTCGAGGACTTGGCCGAGTGATCGTCACCGGCTAACACCAGAACGCCGCCATGCGGGCTGGTGCCCGCGGCATTGGCGTGCTTGAAGACGTCCCCGCAGCGATCCACGCCCGGGCCCTTGCCATACCACATCGAAAACACGCCGTCGTAGCGTGCCTTGGGATACATGTTGAGCTGCTGGCTGCCCCAGACCGCGGTAGCGGCGAGGTCTTCGTTCAAGCCCGGCTTGAATACGATGTGCTGGCGATCCAGATATTTCTTGGCGCGCCACAGTGTCTGATCAACGCTGCCCAGAGGCGAGCCCCGATATCCGGATACAAAGCCGGCCGTATTGAGTCCCGCTGCGGCATCGCGTTCGCGCTGCAACATCAAAAGACGAACCAGCGCCTGCGTCCCGGACAGATAGATGCGTCCGCGGTCCAGTGTGTATTTGTCGTCGAGGGTGACGGATTCAATTGCCGCACGCAGCGCGGGCGAAATCGGGGCATTCATTGAACATCCTCAAAAATTGTGTTTTTGGGAAAATGGCCCCGAAAAAGATCAGGCCCAAGCGCGCCTAGCCGTCTTGTGGATGGTGAGCGCAATCGATAGCGCAGGCAAGTTGCCTGCGCTTTTGCCGCTCCATTGCGGCGCGGCGAAAGGTAACAGAAAGCGCTCAGCGCCTCAATGTGCGATGCGGCAAATCCGCCTTCGCCCCAAACCCGCCTGCACCAGGCGGGTGCATGATCAATAGCCGCCCGGCCGCTCGGAGAGGTCCTTGAAGAAATTCAGGATCCCGTCTGAACCCATGTGGCGCGCGTCGGCAAGTTCGCCAGCCCGCGTGGCATAGACGATCTCATTTTTCGGCGTAACCACAACCACCGAGGGGATGCCCTTGGCGATCGGCTTGCCATAGATGCCGGCGGTATCGAGATTCTTGTCGAAGTGGCCCACGTCGATCTTCACGATGACATAGCGCTTACTCAACATGTCAGCGGTGGCAGTCTCGTGGAAGGCCTTGTCGAGCGCCTTGCAGTCGCCGCACCAGTTCGCACCAAATACGATCAGTACACGTTTGTCGCTTTGCTGGGCAAGATTAAGTGCGTCGCGCAGCGTGGCGTGTACATCAGCCTGCTCGTCGTAAGGCAGCACATCGCCCAGAGCCGGGACGGCGCCTGCCACGAGACCGGCAAGGAGGACAAGAATCCAGGACAGTTTTTTCATGATCAGCAAGCTCGAAGAGGCAAGGCACCCATTTTAGCGACTTTCGTGCGACCTCACCGGCATCACCAGTGTCGGGTCGCATGCGGCTTTATTCAAGAGGGACGCCCAGGTTTGAACAAGCTGGGCCCGGGCAAAGGCCTAGGATCCCATCGCCCTGACGAGCAAGGCCCCCGAAATGGCGCACAGCGCGGCGAGCAGGATTACTCCTGCGAGCATGAGCCGGCGGGCCGCCCGCAACTCGGCGCGCAGCCCTTCCAGCGCCTGCCCTTGATCACCCTGTCCGTACTCACTCAGGGCACGATGCACAAGCCGCGGCAGCTGGGGCAGGATCTGGGCAAACTGCGGCGCCTCCTGGCGCAGTCGCTCCTTGAATCCTGGCCAGCCTACGCGCTCTTTCATCCAGCGCTCCAGGAGCGGCTGGGCGGTCGCCCAGAGGTCGAGCTCCGGGTCCAGTTCGCGTCCCAGGCCCTCGACGTTAAGCAGGGTCTTTTGCAGCAGGACCAGCTGCGGCTGCACCTCCACATTGAAGCGGCGCGAGGTCTGGAATAGCCGCAGCAGCACCTGTCCGAAGGAAATCTGGGCCAGAGGTTTGTCGAAGATCGGCTCGCAACACACGCGGATTGCCTGCTCGAGTTCGTCCTCGCGCGTATCCGCCGGCACCCAGCCCGACTCAATGTGCAAACGCGCCACGCTCTTGTAGTCACGCCGAAAAAACGCAAGAAAGTTCTGCGCGAGGTAATTCTTGTCGGAATCGGTGAGGGTCCCGACGATGCCGAAATCGAGCGCGATATAGCGATTGAAATCCGCGCCGTCGTTGTGCTCGCGGGTGCCGACATAGATGTTTCCGGGATGCATGTCGGCATGAAAAAAGCCATGGGAAAGCACCTGGGTGAAGAAGATCTCGACACCGTCGCGCGACAGCTTCTTGAGGTCGATGCCAGCCGCACGCAGCTCGTCGATGCGTGAGATCGGGATACCGTGCATGCGCTCCATCACGATGACCGAACTGGTGCAATAGTCCCAATACATCTCGGGTACGCGCAGCAGATTCGAGCCACGGAAATTGCGCCGCAACTGGCTCGCATTGGCGGCCTCGCGCACCAGGTCGAGCTCGTCATGCAGGTATTTGTCGAATTCGGCGACGACTTCGCGCGGTCGCAGACGCTTACCGTCGGCCCACAGGGCTTCGATCAGTCCGGCGAGCGTGCGCAAGAGTGCCAGATCGCGCTCGATCGCCTGGCGCATGTTGGGGCGCAGAACCTTGACCGCGACCTCGCGGCCGTCGTGCAGCATCGCCAGGTGAACCTGGGCTATCGATGCCGAGGCAACCGGCGTGCGCTCGAATGAGGCGAATAGCTCATCGGGATGCTTGCCCAAAGAGGTCTGGATCTGGCCGATGGCAAGCTCCGAGTCGAACGGCGGAACGCGGTCCTGTAGGAGTGCCAGCTCGTCGGCGACGTCGGCGGGCAATAGATCCCGCCGGGTCGAGAGCATCTGCCCGAACTTCACGAAAATCGGCCCCAGTTCCTCGAGCGCACAGCGCAGCCGCGCGCCGCGCGGCGCCTCGAATGTACGTCCAAGGCGCATCAAGCGCGTCAGGGAATACAGGCGCAGCGAGTCCCCGGCGATCTGATCGAGACCATAACGCCAGACTATCCGCTGGATACGTATGAGCCGCAGGACTTGCATGCTCACTTGCCTGCCAGTCGATCGAGTCGCTTTTCGAGGCGGGCCATGTCGTCGCGCAGCGTCCTTAGACCGGTGGCGAGCGGCTCGATCTGGCGCGGTCGCACCAGTTGGGGATTTTCTTCGAGCAGATACTCGGCCAGACTCTGCGCCAGGCGCTGTGTCCCTTCGCGTGCCTGAGCCCCCAGTGCGCGCAGGGTATCGACGCTACGCTTGGCAGCGATGTCCCCGACAAAGCGACTGAGATCTTCTTCCGGTTCCCAGCGCAGACCCTGGGCGAGCCTGGCAATGACCTGTGCGAACTGCGCGTCGCCTTCGAGCTTGACTTGTTTGATCAGTCCGTCCTGCCCTTGTCCCGTCAAGAGATGTGGCAGGGCAGTGGCGGGCAAGTCGATGCGCACCGCTGGCGCGACAGCGGCGTCAGCCAGTTCAATCAGACCGCTGGAGTCGACCGCAAGGCACAACTCGAAGGGCGCCAGCACCAGGAGTGCCGCCTGTCCGGCATAGGGCAAAAGCGCGCTGCGCGCCCATTTTTCCCGTTTCAGCAGGTGGTTGATCGCACTTGGCACGATGCCCAGGGGATTGGGGAGCGCGGCTAGGGCGGTCGGCAGCGATGCGAGGGACATGGAATGGGTGATCCGGGAGCGAGCGCTTAGAACTTGGTCGCCTGATGCAGGGCGACCACCCCGGCAGCGAGATTGAAGATCTCGACCCGCTCGAATCCGGCTTCCTGCATCATGGTCTTCAATGTCTCCTGGTCCGGATGCATGCGGATCGACTCGGCGAGATAGCGATAGCTCTTTTCGTCATCGGCAATCAGCTTGCCCAGTCGTGGCAGGAGACCGAAGGAATAGGCGTCGTAGAGTGGCTTGAGGGGTTGCCACACGCGCGAGAACTCGAGCACGAGCACCTTGCCGCCGGGGCGCACGACACGACGCATATCGGCCAGGGCGCGCTCCTTATGCGTCATGTTGCGTAAACCGAAGGCCACTGTGACGACGTCAAAGCTGTCGTCGGCAAAGGGCAGTTGCTCGGCGTCGCATTGCGCGAGCGGCACTATCAAGCCGGCATCGAGCAAGCGGTCGCGACCGACCGCGAGCATCGAGGCGTTGATATCGGTCAGCCATACCTGGCCGCCTGGTCCCGCCTGGCGGGCGAAGGCACGTGCCAGATCACCGCTGCCACCGGCGATGTCCAGAACCCGGTAGCCCGGCCGCACGCCGGCACGCGCTATGGTGAACGCTTTCCAGAGCCGATGCAGGCCGAGCGACATCACGTCATTCATGATGTCGTACTTGCGCGCTACCGAATCAAAGACCTCGGCCACGCGTTGTGCCTTGTCGTGCTCGGCAACATCCTGAAAGCCGAAATGAGTTTGTTTGTCGCCTGTCATGGGATGCCAGCGCAGAGCGCGAGGCCTCTAGTTTAACTTGCCAGAATTGAGCGCCCGGCCGCTTACTTGCGGCGCAGCTCCGTCACACCGGAGGCGTCATCAGGCGCCTTTGCACCTTCGGGTTCGCGGCTGGCCCCGGCCTTGGCAAGGCGCTCCAGATACTGCTGCCACAGACGCTCCTGGTTGCGTCCGAGTCCCTGTAGATAGTCCCAGGAGTAAAGGCCGGTGTCGTGCCCGTCCGAGAACACCAGTTTCAAGGCGTAGTTGCCAACCGGGCTCGGCGGCTCTTTCAGATCGATCTGGGCTTTGCCGGTTTGCAGGATCTCCTGACCGGGGCCGTGGCCGCGCACTTCCGCCGAGGGTGAGTACACGCGCAAGAACTCAAAGGGCAGGATATAGCGGGCGCCGTCGGCAAAGGCGATTTCAAGGCGCCGCGACTTCTGGTGGACGACAATCTCGGTTGGCACCGGAAGTTTTGCGCTGGCTTCAGTCATGAGTGCGGATCCTGTCATGGAAGTAGCGTAAAACCGTCGCAAATGGCAGAAAATCGGGTATTTTGAATGCTGAAGTATTTGTCACGGTGGTGTCATAGATCTGTCTTATTGTGCCACTGTTGATAGACTCAGGAATCGTGCCATGCCGAGCACCATATTAGTAATCGAGGACGAACCCGCGATCCAGGAACTGGTCGCAGTCAACCTCACTTTTGCCGGGCACAAGGCACTGCGCGCGGCCACCGTGGAGCAGGCAAGCACCCTGATCCGGGCGGAGCTACCCGACCTCATCTTGCTCGACTGGATGCTGCCCGGCAGTTCGGGAGTCCAGTTTGCGCGCAAATTGCGCACCGATGAACGTACCCGCGACATCCCCATCATCATGCTCACGGCGCGCTCGAACGAGTCCGACAAGGTCGAGGGTCTCGAAGCGGGCGCTGACGACTATATCACCAAGCCTTTTTCGCCCAAGGAACTGATCGCGCGCATCAAGGCGGTATTGCGCCGGCGCGCTCCGCAGTTGACCGATGACATGGTCGAAATGGGCGGCCTGCGCCTGGATCCGGCGACGCATCGCCTGACGGGACGGCGTCGCGACGGCGACGCCCAGACACTCGAGATCGGCCCGACCGAATTCCGCCTGCTGCATTTTTTCATGACCCATCCCGAGCGCGTCTACTCGCGCGCACAACTGCTCGATCAGGTATGGGGCGACCATGTGTTCCTTGAGGAACGGACGGTCGATGTACATATCCGGCGCCTGCGCCACGCCCTCAGTCCCACCGGCCACGACTACCTCGTCGAGACGGTGCGCGGCAGTGGCTACCGCTTTAGCACGGCGGCGGTGCGCACCGAAGGTGGCAGCGCTGCAAGCGACGTCGAGCTTGCAGCGGACCTGCGCTAGAGAGCGCGCTTAGAAGGTGTAGGTCACATTGGCGTGCACGCGCGAGCTGCCCGCCGGAACTTCCGGATAGCGTGAACCGCGCGTGATGACGCCATAGTCGAGCGACATGTTGACCGCGTTGGTCCAGGTGTAGCGCATCCCCAGCCCCAGGCTCTCCAGTACCTCGTGGGCGGTTTCGCCCGGAATCACGTGGTAGCGCTCGACAAAGCCGTTGTCGGAAAAGCCCAGAAAGCGCGTTCCCGGATAGACCTCCGGGGTGTAGATCTCGAAGGATATGGCACCACCGGTGTCACCGGTCACAGCGCGCTCCTCGGCACCGCGGATCGACCCTTCACCACCGAGACCAAACTGCTCTCCCGCGATCAGTGCGTCGTTGGTGTACTGGGCGCGCGCCCGGGTCGAGAAGGTCCAGCCCTGCCCAAGCGGCTGGCTGTAAGACCCGAACACCCGCAGCGCATTCCAGTCCGGAGTGGCACCCGCGCGATTGGCGGTGTAGGCCGCCTGGTCGTCGTCGGCGCCACCGGAGATATTGTGGTCTACTTCCACATTCAGGTTCATCGTGGCCCAGCCCGGTGCATAGCTTGCCACATAGGTCAGGCTCACCGGTCGACTGCGGACGTCGCCACCAGTCTCCCCAAAGCCCGCCAGGACCGGCGAGGAAAATAGCTTGTCATCGATGCCAACGGCCACCGAGGAGCGATAGGCGCCCACCGGATAGAGAAACTCGGTGTAGCTCAGGCCGGTGGTATGTCCGGCACCGGTAATAACCTCACCGCTGCCAAGCGCTCCGGTGCTGACCGACGAATAGGAATAGCTTGCCGAGAATGCGCCGTCCCAGGCGTAGATCGGGGCCTTGTAATACAGGCCGTACTGCTTGACCTGATTGGGATCGTTCGGCGAAGTCGTGTAAGCGATGCTACCGACCTGATCAAGACCAAACAGATTGGCGTCCTCAATATAGCCAACTACGCGTGAGCGGCCACCCTGGTCGTCGTTGCCGGTGGTGTTATAGCCGACCGTGAACGACAGGGGATCGCGGTCATTGGTCTGCAAGGTAGCGTCCATCGACGCTTCGTTGTCGCTCGCACGCAGCGCAACCGAGGTGTGCTTGGCCGGGTTGTCGTCAGCCAGTTCAAGCTCGCGCGCGACTTCGCGGATGTCGGGACTCTCGCCAGGTACGAGCGCCGGGACACTGGCACGGATATTTGCCTCGGAGAAATAGCGCTGGCCCTGCACCTCGACGGTTTTTAGCTTGATACGCTGGACATCGATGCGAATCACGCTCTTGGTGTCCTGCGGGGGCAGGGTCACGTGATAGAAGCTATACCCGGAGGCGCGCAAGGCGTCAGCCAATGCGGCACGCGCAGCCTCGAGGCGATCGATGCCGTGCTGCGCGCCGAGGTAGGGCTGCAGGACAGCCTGGGCGCGCTCCTCGCCAAGTGGATTGTCACCCGTGATCTGGAACTGGGTGACCTCGAAGTTCACCTCGGGTGGTGACTGCTGACTAAGCGCTGGCGCGCTGGCAAAGCATGCTGCTATGGCCAGAGCCAGTGTGCTGCCGCCAACGCGAAGACCGCGAGTACCTGTGCTGTTCTTTTTTGTGCAAATTCGCATCGCAAACCTCAGTGGCTGCAAACGGCGTCAATACCGCTCGGCTTGATTTCGGAGATCAGGTCGATACGCAGGGGCTTGAGCGGATCTGGAGTCTCGTCGTTAAAGAACGGCGGAACGAATGCCGGGAAGACACAGAGCGAGCCCGCAGCGTCGCAGAACACAATTTCGCGGCTGCCTGAATCAACCGCGCCGTTCTCCCCACCCGGATACGGCACCACGTGCACGGGCCCGGTGATCACCTGGACCCACAAGCCATCGCTATGGTCTTCAACAGACTGGCGCGCCCACATCTTCGCCCAGTCTATGACGACTGTGTCGGGGCGCGGGCCTTGCGCATGGGTATATACCGGAATGGTGTGCAAGTGGCCGTTTGACTCAATCGCCACAGTGACGCCGAGCGCCATTTCCAGTTCGGCGCCGGTGGCGTTTTCCTTCACGACCAAGGTGCCTTCCCAGGTCGACGCCTGGAAGCCGCCGTCGCCCTCGAATGCATCGCCGCCGGTTCCGCGAATGCCGATGGTGGCGCTCGCCGTGCGGATCGAGACGTGGTCGT
The DNA here is from genome assembly GCA_903970145.1 of Mycobacteriaceae bacterium. GTDB lineage: Bacteria > Pseudomonadota > Gammaproteobacteria > Burkholderiales > Burkholderiaceae_D > CAJCHO01. The sequence goes on from CAJCHO010000025.1 coordinate 16,035, forward strand.
GATTAGCGCTACCCACGATACCGGTGATCGCCCGCAGCCCGCCCTTGATCAGGTTGAGTAAAAAGCGCCCCTCCTCGGGTTTGGTGTCGTCGAACACGAAATCCTCGACCTTCAACTGCGTCGCCGGCTGCACCGTCACGCGGCTCTGGTCGCGAAAACCAAGCACGGCGTAGGAAGCGGGACCGGTGACGACCGTATCTCCGGCGTAGACCGAGGCACCCAGCCCGATCAGATGCTCCTTGCCATCAACCGAACGCACCGTCACTCGTCCTTCGATGCGCGCCACGCGTGCGCTCGCCAGGGGCACATTGGGGGCGCGCGGCTTGGCCGCAGTGCCGTGCGTCATTTCGGTAAAGCAGCTGTCGTCCTTGCACAGCCGCGTATCCATTTCAGTGCCGCGGATCCCGATCGTCGCCGACGGCGTGTTGATGCGTGCCGCATCGAGGTTACGCTTGGGGATCAGACCCGTGACCGTGCGCAGTCCACCGCGCAACAGACTAAGCACCATCGAACCCACGCTTGCGTCAGGCGAGGTCTGCGGCTTGAAGTCGAAGTGGGTGATAGCGAGCTGCGTGGACGGTCGCAACGTCATGGCAGTGCCGTCGGCCAGGCGCACGATAGCGAAGCTCTTGGGCGCCGTGGTAATGACGTCGCCCTGGTTGACCACCACTCCCCGGCCCAGAATACGCGTCGCGCCGCCCTGCTGCTGCACGGTGCCCACGCCCTCGACGTAACTAACCTCGCCGACTCCCTGTGCGCGCGCGCTATTGAATGCGACCCCGGATAACACCACCAGCAAACAGACTGCCTTGCGCATAGACATCACAATCCGCCCCCGCAGAACTCGTCGATAACAAATATCGCCGTAGAAATGTCGCCCGGCCCACCAGTGAAGACGAGGTCAACCAGCGTCGTATCCTGCGAGCTGGTGTCGTAATTGCCCAGGATAGTCGCGATCGGCGTGCCGTTCGTCGGAACCACTACCGGCCCCGGTCCGTAGAAGCCCGTCTGAACCAGCTGATTGGTCAATGGGTTAAAAGTCAGGTCACCGCATCCCGTGCAGGGATTGTCACCGGTCACGGTGACTGTGCCATTGGGCGCGGTGATCACCGCGTCGGCGTTCTGACCCGTTCCCCCGGTGAAAACCAGAGCCCCCGCCAGATTGACAACCGTGTTTCCGGTCGAGGTGATCGCAGCATAGCTGTTGTTACCGGTACCGCCAGTAAGCGACATGCCGACTGCGTTCACCGTCACATTGGCCGGGTCAATCACCGCGAACGTGTTGGTCGCGCTGCCTCCGGTAAGGTTCACAGTGCCGCCGATACCATTGGCGGGCGCGACGTTATAGGTACTACCGCTGCCCGAGATAATCGTCGCAGAAGCGCCACTGGCAGCGCCACCCACCAAAACGAGGTTGCCGCCGGAAACGCCGATGTTCGACGTGGTTCCGGCCTGAATAAGCGAGGGTCCGGCGGTATTGCCCGTGTATCCAACCTGAAGCGACGTTGCACCATCTGCGGTGCTCCCGCCCTGAACGGTCAGGTTCAAGGCACCCGGGACCGTCAGGCTGGTATCGACTTCGAGCGCGGTATTGACGAAATTGAGGGTGTTGTATCCGCTTAGCCCGTTTGCAAACGGGCCGGCTCCTATGTAAGTGGTACCGACCTGCTGCCCACTCGGGAAGCTCAGGGTCATCTGCGGGGAGGTGCCGATTCCAGTGCCATTGATAACGACGTAACCCGGACCGTAGTAGGCCTGAATCGACATGTTTAGCGCCACATCATTGGCGTTCAGGTTCAGAGTGCTTGCCGTATTGTTCAGGTTCAGCGTGCCGCTGATCGTATGGGCGGTCATGCTCGCGTTCACCGCTTCGAGCGCCAGCGTGCCGGTGATCGAACCCGTGCTCGTATTGGCGCTAAATGTCGCGTTGTTGTTCGATGAAAACTGCGCGTTGCCTAGCGCGATCGAGTTGCCCGAGATGCTGAGACTTCCCTGATCATTGTCCTGATAGAGATAACCGCCGAGCGTGACCGAGCCCGTGCCACCTGCCGACAGCACGAAGGTGTATCCCGGTCGCAGATAGGATTGCGTGCCGAGGGTAATTCCACCCGCACCTGTGGTGGTAATGGACATGTTGCCGTTGTTGCCGGTGTAGTTACCCCCCGATTCGAGGTCGCCCGAGGAAGTAAAAGTGCTCGACGTCGCGGTGAAATTGCCGCCTTGGGTCACGACCTGGGTCTGCGACGACGTACCGTAGGGAATCGAGATCGCGCCGTTGGGTGCGCTCAAGGTCAGGTTAAGCGGGATGTAGCCGTTTGAGTAAGTGTTCGTTATGCTCTGATTGATGACGATCGCATTGGTGGCGTCAAGCGTGAGGTTCGCGGCGGCCGTCAGTGTGAAGGCCAGCGGCGCATTCACCGTAATCGTGCCGCCGTTGGGTGCGCCAGATCCCTCCGAGGTCGAGATGACGAGGCTGCCACCGCCATTCAACTCGCTCACGATCGTCGAAGCGAGCATATAGCTCACGCCTGTGGTCGGCGCCCCCGCCGCCGTGACGATATCCACGTCGGTCGGGTCAAACAACCAGGTTCCGCCCTTGCCATGCAGTCCCGCTGTCAGCGCCGGTGCATTGTCTACCGAGAGTACGCCGTGGGCGGAGGTCTCGATATAGCCGCCATCCCCGCCACCGACGCCACCGGTCGCGCTAAGCAGGCCGGCGACAGTACCGGTGTTTTCGCCGAACACCACGATGTGCCCGCCGTTGCCATTGAGCCTGGCATTGGCATCCACTTCGGCGCCTGATGCGATGAGCGTGTTCTGAGAATTCATGAGCGCCGCGTCGGTGCCATGCGGCCCGCCACCGACGTAGACCGTCCCGCCTGCGGTGTCCCCCGAGGCATCCAGCTTGGCACCGGAGAGCAGCGAAACACTTTGCCCGAGCACGTCGATCGTGCCGCCGGCGCCGCCGCTACCGGTTTCTGCCAAGCTAAGGGTTCCGGTCGCCCCCAGCGAGCCGTAGACTGTATCGCTGCCGTGTTCGGCGAGCAGCGTGATCGTGCCGCCGGATTGCCCGGAGGCTGATAGGGCCGCATCCGAGGCGACCGAGACGTCGCCCGTTTTCGAGTCGACCGAAATGCTGCCGCCCTTGACGCTGCCATCGGCGGAAGTCGTGCTGCCCGCGCCGAGCGTGACGTTGCCCAGAGCCGAGAGCACTACCCGGCCCCCGACCACGCTGACCGCATTGGCGTTGACCGATCCCGACTGGTTGACGGCTCCTGCGAACATGCCGACCGCGTCGCCCGACATCGAGCCCAGGTTCAGGGCCGAATTCGAGGTGTTTTGCACCTGAAAGCTGATGTTGTCGAGGCCGCTGCCCAGAATATCCACGCTCTGGCCGGCGGCCAGTACCGCATTGCCGCCGCGAGCCGTAATGGTCCCGTTATTCTGGATATTTGGCGCTATAAGATAGATGTCGCCGCTTTCCGAGCGCAGCACCCCGTCGTTGACGATCGAACTGGCACTCGTGCCTGAGCTCAATTGCCAGCTCCCCGACTGCAGGCTGGCGTTGCTCGCATCCAGAGTCGAGACCACGAGGCCGGCCGCGTCCACCACGGCACTCTTGCCGAAGACCACGCCATTGGCGTTGATCAAAAACACCCGCCCGTTGGACTCGAGGGAGCCGAGAATCAGCGAGGGATTGAGTCCCGTGACCCGGTTGAAAACCATGCTCGAAGACGATTGCTGCAAAAAGTCGGTCAGCTCACCCGAAGCGATCGAAAAGCTGCCCCAATTGATGATTGCGCCCGGCGTGTTGCGCACGATCAGCGAGCCGCCGCTTTGCGAAAAGCTCGCCGAACCGGCAACCACCTTCGGGTCGGTCGGGTTTGCCAGAGCCGTGCCCAATGCCGCGACCCCGTATGCCGTTGCGACCAGCTGGGCCAGGCGCCGCGGCGTGAACAAACGGGATTTCTGGCTGGAATTTGGATGGATCCGCAATCCCGGATCCCTAGTTAAGACGCCTGTCATACGTCACCCCTAACATGGCAATCAACCGCGAACTCGACCCGCGCTTACCCCGCAGTAGGTGAAAGCGCCTTCCGAGCATAGGCGATCATCTTACTAGCGCGTCCTAAAATACGTGTGTGGAAAAAGTCAAATTTTGGCGAGATACCCTAAATTAGCCGCACCCAAGGCGACATTGCGCCCGTTCGCAGGTGCAAAATTCAGGGATCCCGGGCCCTGCTGTAACACGGAGAATCGCTGGTGAACCCTATCTGGTGGCGCGTACTGGTTATCTGCGCCGTCGTCGCTCTAAGCTCCTTAGGTATAGGCGCACTCTTTGGGATGATGCCGGCCCTGGTGTGCGTAAGCCTGCTGCTGGCGCTGGTGTGGGGACGAGATCAGCGCACCCTGATCGCGATCTGGAACTGGATCGACAGCGGACGCGATGGTGCGCCGCCGCATACCAGCGGGGTGTGGGAAGACCTGCTGGCGCGACTCTACCGACAGAATCGCGAGAACGAGCGTCATCAGCGCGCCTTGAGCGACGCCCTGGGAAGCTTCCGGCGCGCCGGTCAGGCGCTGCCCGACGGAGTGGTGATGCTCAACCAGCAGAACCAGATCGTCTGGTGCAACGGTCAGGCTGAAGAGCACTTCAACCTGAAGCTGCGCAGCGACATCGGCCAGAGCATCACCAATCTGTTGCGCCATCCGGATTTTCTGGAATATCTCGAGCAGGGCCAGTGGGAACATTCGATCGATCTGCGCGTGCGCGCCCCCGTCGGCCAGGCAGCCGACCGGGTGCTGTCGGCACAGCTGGTCGCCTATGGCCAGGACCAGCGCCTGTTGCTCTCGCGGGATGTCACCAAGATCGAGCGTCTGGAGACAATGCGGCGCGATTTCGTGGCCAATGTCTCGCACGAACTCAAGACGCCGCTGACCGTCCTCGCCGGTTTTCTGGAGACCATCCGCGAAGTCAAGTTGCCGGCCCGCCAGCAGGAGCACTATCTGGACCTGATGACCGAGCAGGCCGAGCGCATGCAGCACCTGGTAGCAGACCTTTTGGTATTGTCGGCTCTCGAAGGCAACGACACCATGGCCGACGAGCAGATCAACATGGCCGCGCTGCTGCAGCGCATTGAGGCCGCCACGCGCAGCATCTCGGCCGGTCGCCACGAATTGAGCTTTGACGCCGAGCCTGGCCTTGATCTGTGGGGCGCGGAGAGCGAGGTCGCGAGCGCCCTCACCAATCTGATCACCAATGCGATCCGCTACACCCCCGACGGCGGTCGTATCGAAGTGCAATGGCAGCGCGTTAGCGACGAGAATGGCGAAAGCGCGCGCTGCATAGTTACCGACACCGGCATCGGCATACCGGCCCAGCATCTGCCCCGCCTGACTGAGCGCTTTTATCGGGTTGAGCGCGGACGCTCGCGCGAGTCAGGCGGTACCGGCTTGGGTCTTGCGATCGTCAAACACGTATTGACCCGACACCAGGGCCATCTCGAGGTAATCAGCACCGTCGGCGTCGGCAGCCGTTTTAGCGCGGTTTTTCCGGCTGCACGCACTCGCAAGCCGGCACCCGCGGCGCCCCAGGCGGAAGGGGTGGAAGTGGACGGCGAAACGATCGAGGCGGGCGGCTAGACCGGCTTAAAGCGCACCAGGTCGTAATCCAGGCCGCGCTGCAGAAGCTCTTCCAGGCGCACCGCAGTCGCCAATCCATGTGCGACCACGCGCACCGTGCGCGCCGCGCGGTAAGTGGCCAGCGGAAGCACCAGCGCATAGCTTTGCGGCGCATCGCGCACCGCGTCCCAGATCGGTGTCTCGTCGGGAAGGGGCGCGTTGGGCACGAGCATGTAGACCCAATCGAGCTCGACCTGGTCGATCGAAGCTTTCACGAAACGCGGCAGTCCCGGCAACAGGCGCACGCGCACCAGATGGTTGGCGGCGGGGCGAACGGCACCTTCTTCACCGTCATTGATACTCTGCTGCAGGCCAAGGACGGTGCCGAGCAGGAGCGGCGTCGGTCCGGACTTGCCGCCCGGTTTGAGGCCGACCAGCTGGCCGAGACTCAGGCGCGGCCGGCTGTGGCGCCGGGCACACAGGGCGCCGTCCGGCATCTCACCGACCATAGACCAGGTTTCGGCACCGTCGAGCAGCCGCTCAAGGCGCTCGCGCTCGATTTCCTCGGGCGAGCGTGTCAGCGCATCGTCGCGCTGGCGCACGTAATCGTAGGTCGGATCATTTCCCGATACGTTGGACTGGCGCTGGGCAATCTCGGGAGACTGGGTAACATTGACCACCGCGAGAGCGAACTCGGCGTGCGGAGCGCGCCAGTTCTGCTCGGGAAACTCGATCGCATCGGGCATGATGTGGCCCCAGCGGCGCAATAGCGCGCGCAACAGGCCGCGGCTGGCCTGGCTGGTAATGCCCTCACCAAGCCCGATGCTCTGTGGTGAATTGCCTTCTTCCAAGAGGGCCAGGCGCCGCTCAATGCTCTTGATGACGCGCTGGGTATCGAGGCGCACCTGGTGTTGACCACTGGCCAGCTGCACGACAGGACCCGGATTGAGGGAAGGCTTGGCCGGCGCACCCCCGAGCTCACTGGCGCTGTCGATGCGATAACCGGTCTTGCTGGCCCAGCGCGAACAGCAGGCGTAGGCCGCCTGGAACTCAAGCTGCCCCAGCGAATTCGGGTCGGCCAGCGCCAGGAGCAGCGGCACATTGAATGCCTCGCGACAGGTCTCGGTGACCGAGGCGTTCAGCGGATCATCGACCGCCTCGTCCTGACAATTGAGCTGACGCGACAGCTGGCCCATGCGACAGTGCTCATTCCACAGACGATCGGGCACGGCCACGCGCAGCCGCAGATACAGTGCTATGACGTGGGCATTGAGATCCAGCGCCCGATGCAGGGCCACCACCTTGGTGGGCGCCAGCGCTCCGGGTGCGTCACGCACGTTCTCGAGCACCATCGAGGTAATTCCAGTCGAGTCGTCCAGGCGCGGCAGGAGCAGCTCATAGGACTCGCGCACGTCTTCTAGCGTATCGAGCAATGCCCAGATCGGTTCGTATTCGGCCGGTGATAGTGGCACCCCACGCGCGGCATGGTCGCGCACCCGCTCACGCAGCGCAGGGAAGAGACTGGCACGCACGCGCTCGACGATTTCAAACTTGCGCGTTGCTGCGACATTGCTCTCCATCAGCTCGCCAAGCAGCTCGCCGATATGACGCAGGTTGTCGATGCCGTCGATCGGCACCAGACCGGCAAGCCAGGTCTTGCATGCGGCAGGATCCTGGATCGCAGCCAGTTTGCTGCGTTCCTGGACATCTGCGGAACGACGGAAGCGGAGCATTACCATGTCAGGGTGGAATTTAGCAGTTGCGGCAATCTTGCGCAAAGCGCCTTCGCGGCGCTCCTGCGCCCGGACCATACAGGGGACTCCCGATCAAGCGGTCGCACGATGGCACTGGACCAGATCGGTTCGGGGAAACAGCGATCGTCACGCCAGCGCGGAATCATGTGCCAATGCAGATGCGGCACGACATTGCCAAGGCTCGCCAGATTGATCTTGTCGGGCATGAGTTCGGCACGCATGCTCGATTCCACCAGATTCAGTATGCGCCATAAATAGTCGCGCGACTTGGCATCGAGTTCACTCATCTCGGCCACGTGGTCATTCCAGATGACGCGGCAAAAGCCCGGGAAATCCGCGTCCTCGACCGCCACCACCCGCAGGTACGCGCCGCGCCAGACCAGCACGCCACCCGCAGTGTCACAAAGCGGGCAGTCTGCCACGCTCATAGCGCCCGACAATCCCATGGCCATCGGCGACTAGACGAGCACGCGCTCGATACCGCCGCGATTGGCTGCTGCCACAAACTCGACCATCCACTGGGCGCCGAGGACATTGCGGGCGATCTCGACGACGATGTAGTCGGCCTCGGTGCCCGCATCATCGTCGTAGCGCGACAGGCCCTGCAGACAGGATGGACAGGAAGTGAGCACCTTGACGGGACCGTCGAACGAATCCGCGCGCAGCTCCTCGACGCCGGCTTTCATCTCCTGTTCCTTGCGAAAGCGCACCTGGGTGGCGACATCCGGACGCGTCACCGCAAGGGTTCCGGCTTCACCGCAGCAACGCTCGTTTAACTCGATGCTGCCATTGATCGGGCTATTCATGAGGCGATTGACGACCGCGAGCGGGTCGTAGGCCTTCATCGGCGAGTGGCAGGGATCGTGGTACATATAGCGTGTCCCGGTGACGCCCTGCAGCTGCACCCCCTTTTCCATCAGGAACTCGTGGATGTCGACGATTCGGCATCCCGGGAAGATCTTCTCGAATTCGTAGCGCTGCAATTGATCGTAGCAGGTGCCACAACTGACCACGACAGTGCGAATGTCCAGATAGTTCAGCGTATTGGCAACCCGATGAAACAGCACGCGATTGTCTGTCGATATCTGTTCAGCGCGATCGGAGTCGCCCGTGCCGCGCTGCGGATAGCCGCAGCACAGATATCCCGGCGGCAACACCGTCTGCACGCCCACATGCCAGAGCATCGCCTGAGTGGCCAGACCAACCTGCGAAAAAAGGCGCTCGGAACCACAGCCCGGGAAATAGAACACCGCCTCGCTGTCCACCGATGTGCCCTCTGGGTTGCGGATGATCGGCACGATCTTGTCATCCTCGATGTCGAGCAGGGCACGTGCCGTGCGCTTGGGAAGATTGCCCGGCATCTTCTTGTTGACGAAATGGATCACCTGTTCACGCATCAACGGCCGCCCGAGGGTGGCCGGCGGATGCGCAGTCTGCTGGCGCGCGGGCGCACGCAAGAGCCGGTTGCCAAGGCGCTGCAATCGATAGCCGACGCCGACCATGGCCGTACGCACGAGATTAATGGTCGCCGGATTGGTAGCGTTAAGAAACTGCATGGCCAGCCAGGTTCCCGCATTGAATTTTTTTCGGCCCATCTTGCGCAGCAGATTGCGCATGTTCATCGAGACATCACCAAAGTCGATGTCCACCGGACACGGGCTCTTGCACTTGTGGCATACCGTGCAGTGGTCGCCGACATCGGCGAACTCGTCCCAATGGCGCAAGGACACGCCGCGCCGCGTTTGCTCTTCATACAGGAAAGCCTCAATCAGCAGCGAGGTAGCCAGGATCTTGTTGCGTGGTGAATACAAGAGGTTGGCGCGCGGCACGTGAGTGGCGCAGACGGGTTTGCATTTGCCGCAGCGCAGGCAGTCCTTGATCGAATCGGAAATCGCGCCAATGTCGCTTTGCTGCATGATCAGCGACTCTGCACCCAGCAGGCCAAAGCTGGGCGTATAGGCATTGGACAGGTTCGCCGCGGCGCCCGGCCAATCGAGCAGCTTGCCCTGGTTAAAGTGACCCTTGGGATCGATGCGCTCTTTGTATTCCCGAAACGGGGCCAGTTCGGCCGCCGTCAGATAGTCGAGCTTGGTGATCCCGATGCCGTGCTCACCCGAGATCACACCATCGAGCGAACGCGCCACCGCCATGATCCGCGCCACCGCTGCATTGGCGCTACGCAGCATCTCGTAGTCGTCCGAATTGACCGGGATATTGGTGTGCACGTTGCCGTCGCCGGCATGCATATGCAGTGCGACAAACACCCGCCCCTTGAGCACGCGCCGATGGACTTCATTGCACTGGGCAAGAACCGGCGCATAGGACGCACCATCGAAAATGGCGGCCAGACCGGCGCGCAACTCGAGTTTCCAGGACACGCGAATACTGCGCTCCTGGAGCAGATCGAACAGGCGCAGCCCGGGCTCGCTTTGCAGGCGCGCGGCCAGTTGCGGCTCGCCCGGAACGATGCCGAGCCCGGCAAACTCGGCCGCAATCTCGCCAACCGGGGTATCCATGCGCTCGTAGAGGAACTGCCAGCGCGCCCGTACACGCCCGATCAGCTCCCGGGCCTGGGCCACGCGCTCCTCATGCAACTCGCCTTGCCCAAGTCGGTCCAGTGCTGCATCGCCGGTTTTTGCCACCGGCAGATCACCGGCCAGCAGCGTCGCGAGTTCGTCGGCCAGCCGGATCTTGTTGGCGATCGAGAATTCGATGTTGATGCGCTCGATCGCGTCCGTATACTCGCCCAGACGAGGCAGCGGGATCACCACGTCTTCGTTGATCTTGAAGGCGTTGGTATGCTTGGCGATGGCCGCCGTGCGCGCGCGGTCGAGCCAGAACTTCTTGCGCGTCTCGGCGCTGACAGCGACAAAGCCCTCACCCTGGCGCGCATTGGCCAGACGCACCACGTGCGAGGCCGCCGCCGCGACCGCGGTTTCGTCCTCACCGACAATGTCGCCAATCAGGATCATTTTCGGGAAGGCGCCGCGTTTGGACTTGGTGCTATAGCCGACCGCGCGCAGATAGCGTTCATCCAGATGTTCGAGCCCGGCGAGGATCGCCCGCCCGGAGCGCGTCTCCGCGTCGAGGAAATCCTTGATCTCGACAATCGACGGCACCGCCTGACGGGCCTGGCCGAAAAACTCGAGGCAGACGGTGCGGATAAACGGAGGCATGCGGTGCAGAATCCAGCGCGCCGAGGTGATGAGGCCGTCGCAGCCTTCCTTCTGCACGCCCGGCAGGCCGGCGAGAAACTTGTCGGTAACGTCCTTGCCAAGCCCTTCCTTGCGAAAGCGCCGACCCGGGATCTCAAGCACCTCGGAGCGCTCGATCGCGGTCCCGTCTTCGCTTAAGTGGCGCACCTCGAAACGGACCAACGCTGCGTCGTGAATCTTCGACAGGTTATGGTCCAGCCTGACGACCTCGACCCAGCGACCCTGCGCATCGACCATGCGCCAGCTCGCCAGGTTGTCCAGCGCCGTGCCCCAGAGAACAGCCTTCTTGCCACCGGCATTCATGGCGATATTGCCACCGATGCAGGACGCATCGGCCGAAGTCGGATCCACCGCAAACACCAGACCCGCCGCCTCAGCGGCGTCCGAGACGCGTCGCGTAACGACCCCCGCCCCGCTGACGATAGTCGCGACCTCATGGTCAACGCCCGGCAGCCTCACCATCTCGATATCCGAGAGGCTCTCCAGTTTCTCGGTATTGATGACTGCCGAGCGCTTGGTAAGCGGTATCGCCCCTCCGGTGTAACCGGTACCGCCGCCGCGGGCAATGATCGTCAGGCCGAGCTCGATGCAGCCTGCCACCAGCGCCGCCGCCTCATGCTCGGTATCGGGAGTCAGGACAAGGAAGGGATACTCGACGCGCCAGTCGGTAGCGTCGGTGACGTGCGAGACGCGCGCGAAGGCGTCAAAATGGATGTTGTCGCGCGCCGTAACGCGCGCCAGGCGCCGCGCCGCCTCGCGGCGCAGGCGCGCACAGGCGTCGAACTCCGTGGCGAACTGCTGTACGACTCGCCTGGCTGCGTCAATCAGGGTACCGACCTTGCCGTCGCGATCGCTGTCGTCGGGCTCCCGGCGTCGCTCGATCTCGTAGAGCCGGTGGTAGAGCGCCGCCAGCAAGGCCGCGCGTCGCGACTTGTTGTTGAGCAGGTCATCCTGGAGGTAGGGATTGCGCTCGACCACCCACACGTCACCGAGCACCTCGTAGAGCATGCGCGCCGAGCGCCCGGTGCGTCGCTCGCCGCGCAATTCGCACAGGGTCTCCCACGCCGGCGCACCGAGCAGGCGAATGACGATTTCGCGGTCCGAGAACGACGTGTAGTTGTAGGGAATTTCGCGCAAGCGCGCGCCGCCGCGTGATTCTGGAGCTGGCGCGGTCAGACTGGCTGGCGTGCTTGGGGCATTCATTGGGGCAAATGGCGCCGCCGGGCGGCCCTTGATGCACGCGAAGGCGCGTGGCAAGCATTCTAGCCCAGCGTGCCCGGGGCCGCCTTGGCGCTTGCCGCGATGCGCGTTCACCGCTACCCTTGTTGTCAGTTCGAACACCACAGACCCGACGCGACGGCAAGCCGCTGCACCGGGTCCGCAGTCCAGGGCCGTCATCCGGTCGATTGCAGGGTGTTCCTCCGACAGACCCCGGCCAGGGCTGCTGACCATTCCCGCCATGAAACAACCCGATTACCTCAAAAGTATTCTGACCGCGCGCGTCTATGACGTGGCGCGCGAGAGCGAACTCGAGAGCGCACCCTTGCTCTCCAAGCGCCTTGGCAACCGGATCTGGCTAAAACGCGAGGACAACCAGCAGGTTTTCAGCTTCAAGCTGCGCGGTGCCTACAACAAGATGTCGCGCCTGTCGGCCGCCGAACGCGCGCGCGGCGTGATCACCGCCTCGGCAGGCAATCACGCCCAGGGTGTGGCGCTCGCCGCTGCCCGGCTGGAGATAGCGGCTGTAGTTGTCATGCCAATTACCACGCCCCAGGTCAAGGTCGACGCGGTACGCCACCATGGTGGCCAAGAGGTGCGCATCGTCCTTGCCGGAGACTCCTTTGCCGAGGCCTATAGCCATGCCCTTGGCCTGCAAAAAAAGCAGGGGTTGAGCTTCGTGCACCCTTTTGACGATCCGGATGTGATTGCCGGGCAGGGCACGATTGGCGTCGAAATCCTGCGCCAGCGACCCGGCCCGATCGATGCGATCTTTGTCGCGGTCGGTGGGGGCGGCCTGATCTCGGGTATCGCCGCCTTCGTCAAACAGGTGCGTCCGGAGATTCGCATTATCGGTGTGCAAACCGAGGACTCGGACGCGATGCTGCAATCGCTCGCCCAGGGCCGACGGGTCGAGTTGGCCGGGGTTGGCCTGTTTTCCGACGGCACCGCAGTCAAGAAGGTCGGTGCGGAGACCTTCCGGCTGTGCCGGCGCTATGTCGACGACATGATCGCCGTTGACACCGATGCCATCTGCGCGGCGATCAAGGACGTCTTTCAGGAGACGCGCAGCATTCTCGAGCCGGCCGGTGCGCTGGCCATTGCCGGCATGAAGGCCTATGTCGACGCACACCAGCTGCGCAAACAGGACCTGATAGCGGTCACTGGCGGGGCCAACATGAACTTTGACCGCATGCGCTTTGTCGCCGAGCGCGCCGAGGTCGGCGAAGAGCGCGAGGCGCTGTTCGCGGTCACACTGCCTGAAGAGCGGGGCAGCTTTCGGCGCTTTTGCGCCCTCATTGGCAGTCGCAGCGTGACCGAGTTCAGTTATCGCATCGCGGATGACCACGTGGCGCACATCTTCGTTGGTATCCAGATCAAAAAGCACGCCGAGGGCGCGACGATCGCGCGCAACTTCGCGCGCCATGGCTTTGCCGCAGCCGACCTGTCCGGTGACGAACTCTCCAAGCAGCACATTCGCTACATGGTCGGCGGCCGCTCGCCGCTGGCGCACGACGAGTTGCTCTATCGCTTCGAGTTTCCGGAGCGGCCCGGTGCCTTGATGCGCTTTCTCGACTCGATGAGCCCGAACTGGAACATCAGCCTGTTTCACTATCGCAGTCAGGGGGCGACCTATGGCAGCATTCTGGTCGGCCTTCAGGTGCCGGGACGCGACGCGCGGGCATTGGGCGAATTTGTAGCGGGTCTCGGGTATCCGTGGAGCGACGAATCCAGCAATCCGGCCTACCGGCTGTTTCTGTCCTAGCTACACGTGGCAAGGCATACTGGGGTCGCACGGCAAATACATCTTGGGAGACAGCGGTGACACAGGCGGCGAGCAAAGACGAACCACGGCACTACAAGTATTACGACTTCATCATGGCGGCGTTCGTGGTCGTACTCTTGTGCTCGAACTTCATTGGCGCGGCCAAGCAGGCGACGATCAAGCTGCCGGTTCTGGGCCCGATCACCTTTAGCGCGGGCGTTCTGTTTTTCCCGATCTCCTATTTCTTTGGCGACGTGCTCACCGAAGTCTACGGTTATGCGCGCGACCGGCGCTGTGTCTGGGCAGGCTTCGCGGCCCTGCTATTCGCGTCTGTCATGGCCGCCGTCGTGGTGCACCTGCCACCGGCCGACACCGGATTCATGCACAGCTACCAGGGTCATCTCGAGGGTGTGTTTGGTGATGCCTGGCGCATAGCGGCAGCCTCGATGACCGCTTTCTGGTGCGGCAGCTTTGCCAACAGCTTTGTATTGGCCAAGATGAAAATCGCCACACGGGGGCGCTGGCTCTGGACGCGCACCATCGGCTCAACCGCGGTCGGCGAACTGGTCGACTCGTCCCTGTTTTACGTGCTCGCCTTTTATGGGGTCTGGGAGACATCCAGCATTGTCGAAGTCGCCCTTGCCCAGTATGTCCTGAAGACCTCCTGGGAAATCCTCTCAACTCCTCTGACCTACCAGATCGTCGGATTCCTCAAGCGCCGCGAGGCAGAGGACTACTACGATCGCAAAACCAATTTCAATCCCTTTAGCGTCAAACTGGCCTAGGAGGCAGCCGGGGTCCGGCTGCGTTCGCAATTCGACCCGGCGATCCAGCGAGACTCGAAGAACCCCTCTAAGAACTGGGCAAGAGCACCTTAGCCGTCAGTCCGCCACCGGGCGTTTCAGAAAGCTCAAGCTCGCCTGCGTGTCCCACAGCAATGGCGCGCGCAAGCGCCAGGCCGAGTCCCGTGCCCGGACCCGAGCGTGCCTCATCCAGGCGGGTAAAGGGTTCCATCGCACGCGCGCGTCGTGCCGGATCGATGCCGGGACCGTGGTCCGCGACCGTCAGTTCGAGCTTGCCTGCCTGCACGCGCACGGAAAGCCCGATGGGTCCCTTGCCGTAGCGCATCGCGTTGTCGATCAGAACATCCAGAAGGCGCCCGAGCATTGAGGCATCAGCGGCCAGCGTCACGGGACCCTTCGGCAAATCCAACAGCAGCTCGAACCCCGAGTCACGCCAGCGATCACAACTCGCGCCAACCAGCATCACAAGGTCAAGGGGCGCGAGCTTATAGGCGCTCGGATCCGTGCCGCGTACATACTCAATGAACTGGTCAACCACGGCACGCATATCCTCTGCGTCCGATCTGAGCCCCGCTCGCACTTTTTCATCGCCAACCAGCTCCAGGCGGGCGCGTAAACGCGTGAGCGGTGCTCGCAGATCGTGTGGCAGTCCGGCCAGCATGACGCGTCGTGCGGACTCGGCGGCGTCACGCGCAGCAAGCACCTCCGCAAAGCGGCGCGCAAGCTGGCGAACCTCGCGTGGCCCGCGGATGTCCAATTGAAGTTGCGCGAGCGTGGCCCCGGAACCGACCGCCTCGACGGCCGACTCCAGTACGGTCAGGGGTCGCGTGATACGCGCCGCCGTCAAGGCGGCCAGCGCCGCGATCGCAAGCGCCCCGACCACCAGTGAAATCAGTAGCTGAACCGGCAATTGGCTTGTCACCTGTCCGAGGGGAACAACCGCCCAGCTCGCCGAGCCAGCCTGCCCAAGCGCAATCCAGATCTGCGGTTGCGGTAATCCGCCAATGCGGACTTCAGGCGCACCCGGTAACTGTGCGCTGATCTGCTCGGCCAGCGCGTGGTACACGGGAAGACGCTCGGTGTCGCGCGGCACCCTCGCCTCGGCTCCCGAGACAACATGCCAGGCGCCGAACCCCTGCATCCGGCCAGGTGCTCCATCGCCACCCTCTTTGCCGGTCGCCGACGCCAGCTCTCTTGCCTGGAGTGCCAGGTATTCGCGCGCGACACGCGCCGACAGGTCTGGTTCCTGCAGGCGGCTGCGCGCGGTGATGGCAAGCCCAATGGTCATGGCGACACTGATGAGCGCAATGGCGAAGGCGAGCCAGGTGAGCCTGGCACGCAGCGAGTCCGCGAACGCGGGCATCATCGGCCGCCCAGATCGGAATCGTCAGGATGAAAGCAGTACCCGACGCCGCGCGCGGTGCGGATGAAGCGCGGCCGTGTGGGGTCTTCTTCGATCACGCGACGCAGCCGATAAATCGCCGCGTCGACCGCCCGGTCAAAGTTCTCGGCACCGACATCAGAAGCCTCCAGCAGCTGCTCGCGCGTCAACGCCTCGCCTGAATGGCCAATCAGCAAATGCAGCAGGCTCGCTTCCCGGGGAGCGAGCACGACCGGAGTGCCCGCACGCAGCAGGACTCTTACATCCATGTCGAACTCGAATTCCCCGAAACTGCGGCGGCCGCCATGACCCGGAGTACTGCGCGCACGCCGCACGATCGTGGCGATGCGCGCCTCCAGCTCGCGCGGATCGAAGGGCTTGCACAGATAGTCGTCCGCGCCGGACTCGAGCCCGATGACGCGCTCGATGGCCTCATCGAGCGCCGTCAGCAAAATGATGGGGACCTCAATGCCGCGCGCCCTTAGGCGACGACACGCCGCCACCCCATCCTCGCCGGGCATCATGCGATCGAGGATGACCGCCACAGGATGGGTCTCGCGAATCACCGACTCGAGCGTGTGGGTACCGGAAAGGCCACGCGTTGCATAGCCGCGCGCGCCAAAGTAGTCGGCCAGCACCTCACGCAGCGCGCGGTCGTCGTCCACGAGCAAGAGCATAGGCAATGTTTGGACCTGCATGGGTCAATTGTGCCGCAGAGCCGACCGCAAGCGGCTGGGAAACATCCTGTAACAACTGTCGCGACAGCCGCCATCCCCTGCTTACCGGCGCCGACGACACTCGATCCCATGCACTCGGGAACCGGTATTGGATCCCGAAGCGATTTGAGGTACCCGGGAATTTTCCCACAACGATCTGACCAGGAGATGAACATGAAACTGCGCCACCCACTCGCCCTTAGCTTACTCGCCGCTGCCCTCGTTTCATCGAGCGCCTTTGCCCAGCACACACACACGATTGCCGGTCCCGACGGTCGCTCGGCGACTTCGACGACCAGCGTGACGCCGGGTTCCGGTCTGAGCCGGACCACCACCACCTCGGGCGGTGCTTCCTGGACCAAGGACAAGTCCTACAATCCGGCCACGCATACGGTCAACAGCAGCATCACTTCAGGTAGCGGCAAGACCCTGATGTCGCGCACCGCTTCGCCAACGAGCGGATCCATTACCGGCCCGCAGGGCAATACCACTACCCGCCAGTCGAGTTACAACCCGTCAACCGGCACCAGCTCGAGCACCTTTACGGGACCCAAAGGAGCGACGGCCACGTCCACCACGACCCGACAGGACGGTAACACGAACACCACCATCACCACCACACCGGCCAACTGAACACGGCGCGCCGCGTACCGTTACGCCAGCTTCCTGAGACTCCCGCGAGACACCCATGAGGTACGAATATCGCTGGTTGCTCTACATCGGGCCCGTCTACCTCGTGGCGATGCTCTTCGAAGCCTGGTTTCTGGTGCAGCGGCGCAAACGTGCGTACGACTGGAGGGAGTCACTTGCGTCCTTGGGCATCGCGCTTGGACAACGGGTGATAGGTGCGGGCGCGGCCGTCGTTCTCGCCGCAATCTTCACGGCGGTGTGGTCGCATCGACTCTGGACGGTCCCGCTTAACCACGCATGGTCGATTGCCCTGCTTTTTATCGTGGTCGAATTCGCCTACTACTGGCAGCATCGCATGAGCCATGAGATGCGCTGGTTCTGGGCAACGCACGCCGTGCACCACTCGCCGCGCCAGCTTTATCTCGCCAACGCCGATCGGCTCGGATGGACGGGGCAAATATCAGGCAGCTTTGTATTCCTCCTGCCGGTGGTTGCGCTCGGTTTCGCGCCAGCGGCTGTCGTCGGCGCGCTCTCGGCCAATCTGCTCTATCAGTTCTGGCTTCACACCGAGCTCATCGGCAAGCTTGGCTGGTTCGACTGGTGGTTCAATTCGCCATCGAATCACCGGGTTCACCATGCCTCGAACGCTGCCTATCTGGACCGCAATTATGGTGGGGTGATCATGCTCTATGACCATCTATTCGGCACCTATGCAGCCGAGCGCATCGACGAGCCCTGCCGGTACGGGCTGGTCTCAAGGCGCAGTTCTTACAACCCCTTGCGCATCGCCTTTGGCGAATGGCTCAAGCTCGGCAATGACCTGCGCCGCGCGCGCGGACTACGCGAGGTCGTTGGCTTTGTCTTTGGGCCACCTGGCTGGAAGCCCGATGGCGAGGGCATGACGAGCGCGCGCTTGCGCGAACTCTCTAGCAGCCAAGCAGAGTTGCCAGATCGTTGAGGTCCCTGGCATTGAAATCGAAACCCGGGTCCGGGCCCGGTTCGGGATGGCGCCCGGCGCCATATTCGAGCGAGCGCTCAACGAGCGCGGTTGCAAGCCCGCAGCCCGCCGCTGCCCGCAGGTCCGAACGGTGCGCGGCCACCATCATGACCTCATTCGGGGCAAGCCCGAGCAGACGCGCCGCACCGAGATAAGTCTCGGGATCGGGCTTGTAGTGCTGGAACAATTCAGCCGAGAACAGCACATCCCAGGGCAGGCCGGCATTCTTGGAGAGATCGTTCAACAGACTGATATTGCCGTTGGAAAGCGTCGCGATGGTGTAGTGGGACTTCAGACGCTTTAGGCCGCGCACCACGTCCGGCCAGGCGCGCAGGCGATGCCAGGCGAGAGTCAGGTGCGCCTTGTCGGCCCCGTCAAAGGCCGTTATGGCCAGATCGCGCAAGACATCCTCCAGTATCAGGCGGTGCAGCTCATCGATATTGGTCCAGCCGAGCGCCTGGGCGCGCACGCGTTGCATCGCCGGGACGTAGCCCGCGCGCCAGCGATCGGCGAAATCATTGGCGTCGACGCGAATGGCGCGCTGGCGCGCGAGCGCGCGAACCTCTCGCGCGATGCTGCTGCGCCAGTCAACGACCGTGCCAAACACGTCAAAGCACAGCGCCCGGATTGGACTAGCTCCTACACTGGCTATCGGCTCGCCACTCATCTCGCATCCTCAGTAGCCAGGCGCTCCTGCACTGCGCAGCTGCGCTTCCAGCCACGCCCTCGCGTCGTCTTCTCGATCGAACATCTGACCGGTCCCGGACTTCAAGCCACGTGCTTCGAAGTAGCGCTGGATGAATGGCCGCATGAATGCCACACCTTCAACCTCAGGTCCTGCGACAATCGCAACGCTAATGCAGCCAAGGCGCTTGGACTCGATCGAGCGCGCCCGCTCCAGCACCGCGTCCATCGCCTCCTGAGTATGCAGCATGGAGTGCCGATAGACGATCAACAGGCCATAGACACCGCTCGAATTCATGCTATCGGACATCACCGACGTCCTGACCCCGAACATCTTGTAGTACTCGAGATTGAAGGGGCCGGCGTGCTCGAAGCGCAGGATACGTTTGTCCTTGGAGACGCTAACCGAGCCGTGTTCCCTGAATACTGAAGTCCGCGGAGGTTCAGCCATTGCGCTCACCCCATGGCAGTGCGCACCGCGCAGCTAAAGCGTCTTGAGCAGCTCGTCACTGGCAATGGCGTTTGCGAATAGTCCGTTCAGGGCGGCAATAAAGGATGCCTGCACCTGCTCGGCGGCGACCGTCACCCCGGAAAAGCTGAGCTTGCGGCTTGCGCAGGCATCGTGAGCGACATTGCACGAAAAGCCCAGATCGAAGGCCGCGCGCACCGTCGTATCCACGCACAGGTGAGTCATCATGCCGGCAACCGTCAGGCGCATGATGCCGGTTTGTTGCAAATGGTCCTCAAGCCCAGTGCCGCGAAAGCTGTTCGGGTAATTTTTCTCGAACACCTTTTCGCCAGGCAGAGGCGCCACCTTGGGGTGAATCAGCGCGCCTTCACTACCGGGCAGGAAAAACGTGGCGCCGGGCCGCACCGAGAGATGCTGGACGTGCAGTACCGGCATCTGGCGCTGCCGAAAAGCATCCGCGAGTCGTGCCGCGTGCGCTACTGCCGCATCACTTCCCTCAAGCTCCATGCGCCCACCGGGAAAGTAGTCGTTTTGCAGGTCGATCAACAGAAGCGCGTGACTCATCGGGTCTCCAGATTGGTTGGCGCGCTAAGGCGCGCCCTATTTAGGCCCATTCATCCTCATGGACATCCATGGTGCTTGTCGGTGCGCCGCGCCGCACAAAGCGCAGGCGTTCCTCGTTGACTTCACCGAGCATCAGGGCAATCCGCTCGTCGCTCTTATCGGCCCCGCGTACGTCGCCTGGCGCCGGGCTCGCGGCAAAATCAAATAGTTGCGGATCCGCCATGTGGGACGCCACGACATGGCGCATGGCCCGAAAGATATTCTGCGCTCTTCCGGGTGCCTCGCGTTCCCAGTCCTGCAACATCTGCTTGACCCGCTGACGCTGCAGATTTTCCTGGGATCCACACAGGTCGCAGGGAATAATCGGGAACTGCATGCCGCGGGCATAGGTCGCGAGGTCCTTCTCGCTACAATACACGAGCGGCCGGATCACGGTGTGGCGCTGGTCATCGCTGATCAGCTTGGGCGCCATCGACTTCATGACACCGCCAAAGAACATATTCAGAAAGAGGGTCTCGATCAGGTCGTCGCGATGATGTCCCAGCGCGATCTTGGTTGCGCCGAGCTCCTCGGCGGCTCGATAGATGACACCACGGCGCAGGCGCGAACACAGCGAACAGGTGGTCTTGCCCTCGGGAATCTTTTCCTTGACGAGCGAATAGGTGTCGGCTTCGACGATGCGGTACTCGACACCCAGCGAGCCGAGATACTCCGGCAGGATGTGCTCGGGAAAGCCCGGCTGCTTCTGGTCGAGGTTCATCGCGATGACGCGAAACGCTTGCGGCGCGCGCTTTTGCAATTCCAGCAGCAGCGTCAACAGGGAGTGCGAATCCTTGCCGCCCGACAGGCAGGCCAGCACGACATCGCCGCTACGGATCATGTCGTAATCGCTGATGGCGGCACCCGCCTGACGGATCAGCTGGTTCTGCAGGCGCAGGAGTTTGGCGGACAGGGTCATGGCGACACAGGCTCGGGTAGGGAATCAGGCCGCCGGCGCGCCGCGCTCGCGGCCGCGCAGATGGAAAACTTCGACGCCCACGGCGTCACAGTCGGGATAGACGTCCGGCTTTTCGGTGGCAACTCGTACCGCACGTACCTGGGGATGAAGCAGCAGTAAGCCGGCAATGTCATCGCACAAGGTCTCCTGCAGATTGATGTGGCCACGGTCGATGCGCGTTCGGATCGTCTCGCGAATGAAATCGTAGTCGACCACCTCGTGAATCTTGTCCTGATTCGGCGTGCTGTCAACCAGGCCAATGAACAGGTCGACATTGATGATGATGCGCTGCGGCCCGCGTCGCTCCGCGTCGTGGATGCCGATATTGGCGTCGGTCACGAAATTGCGCAGATACAGGCACCGGCAATCGGACAGTTGGGGATGCGACAGGGAACTGAGCATGGCTTCACTCGCTTTGGAACATGATATCGCGCGCGCTTGGCGCGAGGTGCTGGCCGCCATCGACGAGCAGCATCACACCGGTCACTGCATGCGCGCGGGCCAGGTAACAGACCGCCTCTCCGATGTCGTCGGGACTGCTGCCGTGGCCAAGGGGTGTGGACGCCTGGGCACGCGCGAAACTCGCGTCGCTCTGGCCCGGGGAAGGCAGAGTGATGCCCGGCGCGACCCCGACCACACGCACCCATGGCGCAAGCGCCTGGGCGAGCAGCACCGTGGCGGTCTGCAGGGCGGCCTTGGAGAGGGTGTACGAGAAAAAGTCCGGATTCGGATTGGACAGTTTCTGGTCAAGCAGATTGATGACGACAGCCGGGCGGCCGGCTGGCTGGCTCTGAACGCGCGTCTTCAGTTCGCGTGCCAAGAGCACCGGCGCAACCGTATTGGTGCGCATCTGCCCGATCAGATTGGCGCCGCTAAAACTCGCCGCATCGTCGTAGTCAAAGCGTGCCGCACTGTTGACTACGCAACGCACCTCGCCAAGCACCTCGGCGCAGCGACCAAGCAGCCCCAGAACACTCGATTCGTCATCGAGGTCCGCCTGAACCAGTGCGGCGCGCCGCCCGAGTTTTCGCACCTCGTCTGCGGTGCTGGTCGCGGCCGCTTCGGAGCCGCGATAGTGCACCACCACGTCCCAG
Source organism: Mycobacteriaceae bacterium (assembly GCA_903970145.1). Classification (GTDB taxonomy): domain Bacteria; phylum Pseudomonadota; class Gammaproteobacteria; order Burkholderiales; family Burkholderiaceae_D; genus CAJCHO01. The sequence continues at coordinate 37,944 of CAJCHO010000025.1, forward strand.
CCGTCGCGCGCGAGCGCCAGCGCGATCACGCGACCCAGGCGCTGTCCGGCGCCCGTCACCAGGGCCACTGCGTCATTGCCTTCGTGCGCTTGCTCCATAGCATTGAACCCCGCAAGAATTGCGGCAGTTTAAGCCATCGTGGCCGCTGGCACTAAAATGCCAGCCATGAGCACCGCTTCAGATCTCCCCACCCCATCCCCGGAATCCCTGGCGCGCAGTCAGGAGCTGCGACAGACTCTTCTTGCGGCCAGTCAGGCTGACGGCGGCTGGCTATCCTTCGCGCGCTTCATGGAACTCGCCCTGTATGCGCCTGGCCTGGGCTATTACAGCTCGGGTGCGCGCCAGATCGGCGCGGCCGGCGACTTCACGACGGCGCCCCAGACCTCGCCACTATTTGGTGCCGCGCTCGCCCAGCAGTTGGCCCAGATCATGGATCACACTACTGGCGAGCTGCTCGAACTGGGACCCGGTCTGGGTGTACTGGCAGGCGACGTGCTCGTCGAGCTCGAAACCCTCGGATGCCTGCCCGAGCGCTATGCTTTGCTCGAAGTCTCAGGAGCCCTGCGCGCGCAGCAGCAGGCCACGATCGCGGCACGCGCGCCGCATCTCGTTGAGCGCTGTGTCTGGCTCGACGCATTGCCAGCCACGCTCACGGGCGCGGTATTCGGCAATGAAGTGCTCGACGCGATGCCCGTCGAATGGCTCGTCTGGCACGATCAGGCCTGGTGGCAGCGTGGCGTGCGGATCGATGCCGCGCTTGAGCTCGCTCTCGACGAGCGTCCCGCCCCTGTGGACCTGGCAACTCAAGTCGGGGCCTGCTTTGCAGACCCGAGCCTGATCCCGGAAGGCTATGCCACCGAATTCGCTACCCACGCACTGGGGCTTGTCAGCACGCTGTCCGAACGTCTGCACAAGGGCGCAGCCCTATTTATCGACTACGGATTTCCGGCCGCCGAGTTCTATCATCCGCAACGCAGCTGTGGCACGCTGATCGCGCATTACCGGCAGCGCGCTCACGGCGATGTGCTGCTCTGGCCGGGTCTGCAGGACCTGACCGCCCACGTTGATTTCACCGGCGTCGCCGAGCGCGCCCATGAGGCCGGCTGCGAGATTCTTGGCTACACCAGCCAGGCGCGCTTTCTGCTCAATTGCAACATCACCGATCTGATCCGCTCGCGTCCGGAACAGACGCAGCGCTGGCTGCCGGCAGTCAATGGCCTGCAGCGCCTGATCTCGGAATCAGAGATGGGCGAGCTATTCAAGGTGATCGCCTTTGGCCGGGATATTTCCTGCGCGCTTGAGGGATTCAGAATGGGCAACCGGAGCGCCCGGCTCTAGGAACGAGTCTGGCGGCCAGCCAGTGCCGCAAGCCGCTCTGCATGGATGGCTGCACCAATATCGCCGCCCCGACCAACGCGCGCGGCGATCGCGGCGCCATCGACCGCACGCGCGACTGTCGCCGCCTGCTCAAGCGCGCTCGCAGCCTGTTCGCTGCCTGCTACCACGCTCAACGCCTCGAGCAAGAGCGCAAAGCGCGGCGCGCGTCGAAACGCGTCGCAGCGCTCAAGCAGATCCAGCAGTTCGCTGTCGCTCGCGCCGACGGCGTGCGTCAGACGAGTCCCGTAGGTCACGCCAAGCGTGGCCAGATCGTTGCACTCGCCCGGCACACGCCAGCGCGCGCACAAGTCGAGTAGCGCCGCCGGGCCAAGCGCGGCCTCCTGCATCCATACCGCAAAGCGCACCTCCAGCCGACTCTGGCGGCGGGCTGCCTCATCAAGCAGCGGCCAGGAGGTGGCCACCCTGATTTCCGGCGCAATCCGGGCCAACGCACCGCATTCGGTAAGTACCTCGAGCATGCGTGCTGGATGATCTTCCGCCAGACCCCGGGCGCACTCCTGCCAGATGCGTTCGGCAACCAGCGCGTCCACTTCCCCGGCGGCGACCATCGCCTTCATCAACTCCATGGTCTGCGGCGCAACGCTGAATTGGTAAAAGCGCGCGGCAAAGCGCGCCAGGCGCAGGATACGCACCGGATCTTCCGCGAACGCCGGGCCGACATGGCGCAGCACCCGACGCGCCAGATCCGCCTGGCCGTCATAGGGATCGATGACCCTGCCATGCTCATCCTCGGCCATGGCATTGATCGTCAGGTCGCGGCGCGCGAGATCCTGTTCCAGCGTAACTCCGGGCGCGGCGTGAAAACTGAAGCCCGCGTAGCCGGGGGCAGTTTTGCGCTCGGTGCGCGCCAGGGCGTATTCCTCGTGGCTATCGGGATGAATGAAAACCGGGAAATCGCGGCCGACCGGCGTGAAGCCCTTCTCCAGCAGCTCTTCGGGAGTCGCGCCGACCACTACATGGTCGCGATCCTGGATCGGCAAGCCGAGCAGGCGGTCGCGCACCGCGCCACCTACCACATAGGTTTTCACGCTGCGCGCCCGTGATTGCGCGCGCCGCTAAGGCGCGCGGCTATAGGGTTCATCGTGGATGAGGAACTCGGCTTCGGCCCGACCGGCCGCGCACCATTGCTGCATGGCCGGCATCGCCAGGATCCGGTCGCGATAGGCGAGCGCCTCGGGCGCGAGCTTCAGAGCATAGGTCGCGCTGCGCGAAGCAACCGGCGCATAGAAGGCATCGGCCGCACCAAACTTGCCGAACAGAAATGGTCCCCCGGAGCGCTCGAGCAGATCCGTCCAGATGCCGGTAATCCGGTCGACATCAGCCTGAACTGCCATCGACCAACCGCAGCCGGGCAAGCTGGCACGCACATTCATCGGCAGGGCACTGCGCAGGCTTGCGAATCCCGAGTGCATCTCGGCACAGACCGAGCGCGCCCGGGCACGCGCGGCCGGATCGCTTGGCCACACCGAAAGATCGGGGAATTTTTCTGCCAGGTACTCGGTGATCGCCAGTGAATCCCAGACGGCGAGTTCCCCATCGAGCAGCACCGGGACCCGCCCCGCAGGCGAATAGCGCTTGATTTCGCGCGCGAACTCCGGCGTATCTAGTTTCAGAGTGATTTCCTCAAACGGGATCCCGAGGCCCTGCAGCAGCAGCCACGGCCGCAAGGACCATGAGGAATAATTCTTGTTGCCAATCACCAGGCGCAGCATGAGGGTTTCCTTGGTTGGTTCGGGTTAAGGCGAGGTGAGCCCACGCAGGAGTTCGCCCTAGCGATGCGCCCGCGCGCGCCAGCGGTCAAAGTGCGTGCGCGCGGCGCCGTTGACGAACTGGTCGAGGGCGAACTGCTCGATGCGCATCGGATGCCAGCCCGCGCGCCCGAGGAGCTCGGGGGCATCAATGCCGGGCAGGATGCCGCTGGCGACGCAGTCGACGCGCATCGAATCGAGGTTGTCGCGCGACATCAGGCCCCCGGGCAGCCACTCCAGCAGGAGCGCCTGCAGACGGCCCAGCGCGTTGGGCAAGGGCAGGATCGCTCGCGGGTGATGCGTCGCCTGCCCGATCAGGCGCACCAGTTCAGCCAGGGTATAGACGCTCGGACCGACGAGTTCGTAGCGCTTGCCAAAGGTCGCCCGCTCATCGAGTGCCGTCACCAGTGCATTGGCCGCATCGAGTACCGAGAGCGGCTGAAAGCGCGCAGAGGCGCCGGCCAGCGGCACGAGTGGCAGAAAGCGCTGCATCCGGGCAAACAGGTTCAGAAATCGGTCGTCCTCACCAAACAGTACCCCGGGTCGAAATACGGTCGCCTCGATCCCTGGCTGCCCGAGTATTGCTGCCTCGCCGTCGGCCTTCGAGCGCAGATACATCGAAGGGGCGTCGGCCGCCGCGCCGAGGGCACTGACATGCAGCACGCGTGCGACCTGCGCCTTCTGACAGGCCCGGATCAGCTCGCGTGGCAGCTCCACATGGGCGCGCGCGAATCCGGCGCCATACGGATTGCCGCCGCCTGAGTGCAAAGTACCTACGAGATTGATTGCCGCATCGTGGCCCGCCAGGAGATGCGTGAGCACCGTCGGGTCATAGACATCGGCCTGTACCACATCGACCATGGGTAAGAGGAATAGGCGGCGCGCCCGCTGGCGCTGGCGGCTAACCAGAGTCACGCGCCGACCGGTCGCTGCCAGACGCGTGACCACATGGCCCCCAAGAAAACCGGAGCCGCCAAGAACTAGGATGTTTTGGTGTTTCATCGGGGACCTGTAGAGCCAATGCGGCGCATGAAAACGAGCGCGGCTGGCATGGCCGCGCGGGCAAGCCACATTCTAAGGCAAGCCGCCGCCGTCGCCAGTCATGGCAGCCGGGGAAATGATTCCCATACGCGCCTTCAAGGAGTGGCTCCCGGCGGGCTCGAGCAGCATCGAGTAATAGATCGCATTGCTCATGACGCGCTTGACGTAGTCGCGTGTCTCGTTAAACGGTATGGTTTCCGCATAAATGGCCCCTTCCACAGGTGCGGCAAGACTGGCACGCCAGGAACGGGCGCGACCCGGCCCGGCGTTATAGGCTGCGGTTGCGAGCACTTCCTGATTGTCGAGCTGGTCGAGCACCATGCGCAGGTAACTCGTACCGAGCGTGATGTTGGTGTCTAGGTTCGAGACCTGACTCGGCTGGTAGTCGACGAGACCGATCTTGCGCGCCACGTAGCTGGCGGTGCCTGGCATGAGTTGCATCAGGCCGGCCGCACCCACCGACGAGCGTGCCACGGTGGCAAAGCGCGACTCCTGGCGGATCAATCCGTATACCCAGTCGAGCGACAGTCCCACACCAATCGCCTTGGGTTGCATGCTCTCCAGGTAGGGCGTCAGAAAGCGCACGGCAAAATCGTGCTCGATGCGGGTTCGATCGGCGGTATTGATGGCACGGTCAAAGACATCATTGCGTCGCGCCCATTCCGCCGAGGCCAACAACTGCCTGTCGCCCATGCCACGCAGCGTGAAATTCCACTCCTGGTTGCCTGCGCCGCGCATGCCGAGCTGGTAGAACTTGAAGGCGCGGCGGAATCCGGCGAGATCCTGCACCGCGGCGATTTCGACTTCGCTGACCGGCGCGGCAGGGGGTGGCAATAGCAGCGGCTCGCCCAGCTCCTCGGTCGCGAGCTGGCCATAGAACTGGTACTGACCGGCAATCGACGCGTACAGGGTAGCGGCCGTGCCCGTGTCGCCGCGCGCCTGGCAGGCACGCGCCTGCCAGTACACCCAGGCTCCGTCCCCGTAAGTAGGTTTGAGCATTTCGCCGGGCATTTTTTCGATGATATGGGTCAGAAGATCCCATTGCCGCTCGTGCAGTGCGCCGCGCGCCTGGGCAGCCAGGATCTCTTCGGAGAGCCCCTGGGCGGCCAGAGAGCGCGTGGTCCACTCACTGGCCTGCGGCATGAAGTGACGTGCGGCGGAGGCGCCCAGTTCGGCCCATACCAGTAGCCGCGCCGACGGCGGCAGGCGCGGCGCCCAGCTTCTCTCGAAAAGCGGCGCCGTCGATTCAGGGGCTGCGCGTGCCATGCGCGTCAAGGCGAGCAGAACCAGTTGTTCCTGGCCTTGCATGGCTTGCCCCGTGCGCTTACCGAGCCAAAGCGCGGAGTTGTCGTACGCGCCAGCGAGCGCGTCGAGCTTGGGCGCCTGCGCATCCGGCAGCAGTGCCACGTAGCGCTTGACGGCCGGCAGGTTATTGGCGTCTGACGCGAGGCGGATCCAGCGCCACACATCTTCGCTATCGAGGTGGCCGTCTGCGGCCAGGGTCACGGCTAACTGGTAACACCCGTCGCCACCGATCGCGCGTGCCGAACCAAGCAAAGGTTCCACGCTCGCGCTCATGCCGTCAGGCAGCGGTGCACTCACGCGCCGGGTCTGCTCATAGCGGGCGGCGAGCGCAAGGCAAGTGATCTGGGGATCATCATTGCCCACGTAGTCGGGGAGCTCGACGCCGAAAGTGGCAAAGTCACCGCGTCGGCCGAGCGCCAGCAACCAGTCGTGCAGGGCCAGATCGCCCACCAGGGTGCCCGCGTTATGGGCGATAAAATTGCGCGGCACATCATCGGGTAGCGAGTCGGCCGGATTCTTCAAGCGCACGCTGATGGTGTAGTAGTCGATATATGCAGCCAGGGGATAGTCTGGTTCGAGCGCGAGCACGCGCCGGCCCAGCATGGCCGCGCCGTCAAGATCGCCCCGCTTGATCGCGTCGCGCATGGCCAGAAAGGCGTCATCGGCCGGCGACTGATCGATTCCGGCGGATGCGCCAGAGGCCTGCAGCGCCGGGGCGGCACGCGCGCCGGGCACGCCGCACAGACCGACCAGTGTCACCAGCGCCAGTCGGCGCAGCATGGCGCGCACCGGTGTAGGTGGCGAATAAGGGACTTGGCTCATTAGTTCAGATCCTAGGATAGCATCGTCGTATGTCAATGACGCCGGAACAACGCTCCGACCTAAGGCGGGATCTACTCGCCCGACGGCTGGCGCTCGCACCGGAGCGGCGCGTGGCTGCTGACCAGGCGCTCTGTCATCAGGCGCGGCGCGCGGTCGCTCGGCACCTGGACTCGCTTGGTGGGGCCGCCGTGATTGGCTGCTACTGGCCGGTGCAGGGCGAACCGGATCTGCGCTCGCTGTGGGGCGAGTGGCCCGTCCTTGCTCTGCCACGCGTGCGCGCGAAGGCAGAGCCGCTCGAATTCGTACTGTGGTCGCCCGGTTGCCGGATGGGAGCTGACACCTTTGGAATGGCCACCCCGATTGGCACGCCTGCGGTGACCCCGACACTGCTGATCATTCCCTGCCTGGGGTTTTTTTTGGCCGGCGACGATCGAGTCTATCGGCTCGGCTACGGTGGCGGCTTCTACGACCGCACGCTCGCGCAGCGCAGGGTTGCCACGATTGGCGTGGCCTACGACGAAGGGCGCCTGTCGAGCTTTACGCCGCAAGCGCATGACATTGCGCTCGATACGATCCTGATACCACAGTTGCCGGACTAGAATCGGCAACGGGCTTGCCAGCGATCGCCATCTGGTGAAACACTAAGAACGTCGTCACAGGGGGAAGCCTGGCGCGTCCCCTATCGCTGTGGAGGGGACGGCCTTGGTAGCAGTGGATTCGTCACGGTATGGCCTCGGGGCACCGCTGGCGGGCGTGTTTGTCAGCCTGCTCGGCCTGATGGCGCTTGGCTGCTACTGGTTCGAGTTACCGGTCCCGGTGGTGGTTGCCCCCATTCCGGGCAAGCACTATGCGACGGTGCTTGGCACCGCGCTCTTCCTGTTCCTTTCGGGCTCCGGTATCACGCTGCGCGCAATGGCATCCGGCCTGCGGCGCGGCGCCGACGCCCTCGTCATGCTGGCGCTGCTGATCGCCGTTATCTCGCTGATCGAGCGCCTGAGTGGACTGCCGCTCGGTGCGGGCATGCCGGCCCTGCACGCCTGGTACGCCGACAGCAATGTCGACGTCGGCCTGATGTCGCGTGACGTCGCGCTGCCACTGGCTCTATTCGCGGTGTGCTATTTCCTCAGCAATCGCGAACTGCGCGGCGCCCGGGCCGTGTGGTTTCGAGTCATCCTGACTGCCGAATTCATTGCAGTCCTGATTTCGATCGGCAGCAAGATCATCAACATGACTTCGCCGCTGCCCGATCCGGCCCCCATGCAAATGTCCCCGCTAAGCACACTCGGCCTCGCACTCCTGCTGATCGCGCTCTACGAGTGTCGCGACGGCATGTCCGCCGAGCGCACCGTGGTGGCATTGCCGCTCGAAGCGCGGCTGCGCGCCGCAGCCATGATCATCTTTTGTAGCGCCGTGGGTCTGGCAACCATCGCCAGCATGCTCGTGCTTCAGATCCACTACCAGGAGGAGATCCGCACGAGCCTGCGCGCGCGGGTGGCCGAACTGGCCGATACCGCCGAGCGCGACATTGAGCATCTTCGTGAGGATGCGCACCTGCTCGACACCAGCAGCAAGTCCGCCGACTGGATCCGCGGCACGGTCCAGCACTCCAATGCCGCAGCTGCGCGCCAGCATCTGGACGAGATCGCGCGCAGCAACCTTGGCCTGCACTACTCGGAAATAGAATTTCTGGACGCACAGGGCACCCGCCTGGCGGGCGCCGGCGTCGAACGCTCGAGCGCAATCAAGATGGCGATGGACGAGACGAGCCACGATGCCCTGATGTGGGACGAAGCCTTTTATCTGGATGTCGACTCACCGATTCGCAGCGGCACGGATCCCGTCGGCACCCTGCATACCCTCCAGGAGATTCCCTACCTGACCCGACTTGCAACACGCCACACGCATGACGAGCTGGGCGGTGAAATACTCGTGTGTACCGTACAGCTTGAACGCTTTACCTGCTTTCCGACCGCCCTGCCGGCCACCGATGTGGCGCAGGCGGATCTGCGACACCCGCTGTCAGGCGCGGTGCCAAGAGAAAAGCACCAGGGGCAATTCGTCGATTACAAGCTCGAACCGGTGCTTGCGGCCTGGCAACCGATTCGCGCGACCCAGCTGGTCGTTGTCGTCGAGGTCGCAATGGCCAGGCTCTATCACCCAATGGTCAGCGCCTACGTCAGCATGCTGCTCGTCATGTGCGTTTTGCTGTGCGCGGGCTATGGGGTGTTTCGCATGTATCTGTTCCCGCTGATCGCAGCCATTGCCGAACGCCAACGCAATGCCCAGGAGAGCGAGCTGCAGATGCGGCGCGTCATCGAGGCCGGCAGCGATGCCCTTTTTATCCTGCGCTGTGTGCGCGACGCGCGCGGCGAGATCGAGGATTTCGAGTTTAGCTTCCTCTCGACTCACGCCGAGAAGCTCCTGGCGCGCAAGAACGAAGACACCGTCTATCAGCGTCTGACCCATATCCTGCCTTGGGCGCGCAGCAACGGCTGGCTCGATCGCTATAAGCGCGTCATCGATACCGGTCGGCCCGTCTCCACCGAAATGCAGATGAGCTTCCCCGGGGCGCCGGCCGGCTGGATGCAGATGCGCAGCTTTGCACTGGGTGACGGACTCGGAGTGACGGTGCGCGACATCGGCGAGCGCAAATATGCCGAAGAACGTATGCGTCACATGCCGCAGCTGGATTCACTCACCCAGCTACCTAACCGGGCGCTGTTTTTTGATCGCCTCGAGCGCGCCATGACGCGCACCCAGCGCCACGGCGGAATGCTCGCCCTGTTGTACCTGGATCTGGATCTGTTTCAGGACATCAACGAAGAATACGGTCACGCCACGGGCGACAATCTGCTGGTCGCGGTGGCCGAACGCCTGCGCAAGAGCGTGCGCGCCGAAGACACCGTATCGCGCCTGGATGGCGACGAATTCGCCATCATCATCGAGGGCCTGCACGATCAGGACGAGTCGCTGCGTACCGCCGCCCTGGTTCTGGGCCTGTTGCGCCGACCATTCTTCCTTGGCGCCGGACCAATGGAGATTGCGGCCAGCGTCGGAATCGCGTGCTACCACGGCACCAAGGAAAGCTCCAGCGAGTTGCTGCAGCGCGCCGACGCGGCGCTATTCGAGGCCAAGCAACAGGGACGACACCGCTACCATCTTGCCCCCGACGAGAGTCCCGCCGACGGCGCGACCAGCGCTGGCTAGATTCCGAGGCGCCGCCAGATCTCGGTGCTGGCCTGCGACTGGTTCATCGTATAAAAGTGCAATCCGGGCGCCCCGCCCGCCAGCAGTCGCTCGCACATGCGCGTCACGACATCAAGGCCGAAAGCGCGCAGGCCGGCGACATCGTCGCCAAACGAGCGCAGCCGCAGCTCGATCCAGCGGGGCATGTCGATGGCCGAGCGCTCGCAGAAGCCGTGCAGCTGTGCATAGTTGGTGATCGGCATGATCCCCGGGACGATCGGAATGTCGATGCCGCGGGCACGCACTTCGTCGACGAATCGGAAATAGGCTTCGGCGTCGTAGAAAAACTGGGTAATTGCCGAATTCGCGCCCGCCTTCACCTTGCGCACGAATGCGTCGATGTCGGCTCGCGGCGAGCGCGATTGGGGATGCGATTCCGGATAGGCGGCCACTTCGATGTGGAACAGATCGCCGCTGTGACTGCGCACGAATTCCACCAGGTCACTGGCATAGCGCCACTGGCCGATCTGCGCCGGGCCCGCGCCCGAAGGCAAGTCACCACGCAGCGTAACCACGCGCGTAATACCCATCTCGCGATAGGTATCGAGCAGATCGCGCACGCTCTCGCGCGAGGCGCCGATGCACGAGAGATGCGGGGCCGCCTCGAGGCCGTCCGCGCGCAGGGATTTTACCGTTGCAAGCGTGCCCTCACGCGTGGATCCGCCAGCCCCAAAGGTCACCGAGAAAAAGCGTGGCTGCAAGGACGCCAACTGGCGCCACACCTGGGCAAGTTTTTCCGTACCCTCCGGCGTCTTGGGGGGATAAAACTCGAAACTGTAGGTGCTCTCGCGGCTCATGATCGCTCGGTCCGGAACGGCCTAGCGGCGCGCGAGCAATACGGCCGAGAGCAGCCAGGAGATGATGCTGTAGACGATGGCGCCGCCCACCCCGGCCCACAGGCCATTTACGTGAAAGCCCACAATGAACGAGCCCACCAGCCAGAACAACAAGCCGTTGATGATCAGGATGAACAGGCCCAGCGTGAGTAGCGTGACCGGTAGCGTGAGCAGCACGAGCAGCGGTCGCAGCAGGGTGTTGACCAATCCGAGAACCAGCGCCGCCACCAGGGCTGCAGCAAAACTGTCGACCGAGATCGATGGAATCACGTAGGGAACGGCGAGCAATGCGGCAGCATTGATCAACCAGACAAGCAAAAGGCGCACGGTCATCTCCCGAAAGGCAAGCTCATACGAGGCGTGGCCGCTTGATGCCGGCCACGCAGCGGATCAGTAGCGGTACGAATCCTTCTTGTAGGGGCCGTGAACATCGACGTCGATGTAGCGAGCCTGCTCGGGGGTGAGTTCGGTCAGCATCGCGCCGAGTTTGGAGAGCTGCAGGCGCGCGACTTTCTCGTCCAGATGCTTGGGAAGCGTGTATACGCCCACCGGATAATCGCTGGTGCGCGTCCACAGTTCGATCTGCGCTAAGGTCTGGTTGGCGAAGGACGACGACATGACATAACTCGGGTGGCCGGTACCGCAGCCCAGATTCACCAGGCGTCCCTTAGCCAGGAGAATGATGCGTCGACCGCTCGGGAAAATGACATGGTCGACCTGGGGTTTAATTTCTTCCCACTGGTACTGCTCGAGCGAGGCGACGTCAATCTCATTGTCGAAGTGCCCGATGTTGCAGACGATCGCCTGATCCTTCATGCGCAACATGTGATCGTGCGTGATCACCTTGTAGTTGCCGGTCGCACTGACGAAAATGTCGGCCTTGTCGGCTGCGTATTCCATCGTGACGACCCGGTATCCCTCCATCGAAGCCTGCAGGGCACAGATCGGATCGATCTCGGTCACCCACACCTGGGCCGACAGCGCGCGCAGCGCCTGGGCTGAGCCCTTGCCGACATCTCCGTAACCGGCAACCACCGCCACCTTGCCTGCAATCATCACGTCGGTGGCGCGCTTGATGCCATCGACCAGCGACTCACGACAGCCATAGAGATTGTCAAACTTCGACTTGGTGACGGAGTCGTTGACGTTGATGGCCGGGAAGGCGAGCTTGCCCTCGGCATGCATCTGGTAGAGCCGATGCACACCGGTGGTGGTTTCCTCGGTGACGCCCCGTACCTGCGCCAGCCGTTGCGAATACCAGTGCGGATCTGTGCCCAGCTGGGCGCGGATGGCAGCAAACAGCACGCGCTCTTCCTCACTGGTCGGTTTGGCCAATACCCCGATGTCCTTCTCGGCGCGCGCCCCAAGGTGCAGCAACAGCGTAGCGTCGCCGCCATCGTCAAGGATCATGTTGGTGAACTGGCCATCGCTCCACTCGAAGATGCGGTGCGTGAACTGCCAGTAGTCCTCCAGCGACTCGCCCTTGTAGGCAAATACCGGTGTGCCGCTGGCAGCAATCGCCGCAGCGGCGTGATCCTGGGTCGAGAATATGTTGCAGGACGCCCAGCGAACCTTGGCACCGAGCGCCTGCAGGGTCTCGATCAGCACTGCCGTCTGGATGGTCATGTGCAGCGAGCCCGTAATGCGCGCGCCGGCCAGCGGCTGGCTCGCGGCGAACTCGCGCCGAATGGCCATGAGCCCCGGCATTTCTGTTTCGGCAATCCGAATCTCGCGCCGACCCCAGCCAGCCAGTGACAGGTCCGCGACGCGGTAATCGAGAGATGATGAGTTTTGCAATACGGCGGCGTTCATGACGCCCTCCTTTCAGTATAAAAAAGAGTCCGTAAGCGCCGTTGCAGAAGAATGCCAAGCCTGGCGGGACTCGACGGTCCCGTTGCAACGCTCCTTGGCAGTCTGCCATTTTAGCGCAAGCTGCACACGAAGGGTAGCGCGAGGCCGCAGACAGCTCCTGTCACATCGGCTTGAGCCGACGCCAGGCAGGGCGCCGGTCCGGCGGCGCGAAACTCCTAGAGGCCGGCGGCCGCGCGCAGGGCGTCCACGCGGTCGGTACGTTCCCAGGTGAACTCAGGTTCTTCGCGACCGAAATGACCATAGGCGGCGGTCTTCTCATAGATCGGACGCAACAGATCGAGCATCTGGACGATGCCCTTGGGACGCAGATCAAAGTGCTCCTGGACGATCTGCGAGATGCGCTCGTCCGAGATCTTGCCGGTGCCTTCGGTGTAGACGGTGACGTTGATGGGTTTGGCGACGCCGATGGCGTAGCTAACCTGAACCTGACATTGCCTTGCCAGCCCCGCCGCGACGACGTTCTTGGCGACGTAGCGCGCCGCGTAGGCGGCCGAACGGTCGACCTTGGAAGGATCCTTGCCCGAGAAGGCCCCGCCGCCATGCGGAGACGCGCCGCCATAGGTATCGACGATGATCTTGCGACCGGTCAGGCCGCAGTCGCCCTGCGGGCCGCCGATGACAAAGCGTCCGGTCGGATTGACGAGGTAGCGTACCTCGCCCTTGATCAATTCCTTGGGCAGAATCGGCTTGATGATCTCCTCGATGACGGCCTCGCGAATCGCCTCCTGGGTCATCTCGGGGGCATGCTGGGTCGACAGTACGACGGTATCGATGCTGTCAGGCTTGCCCTTCACATAGCGAAATGTCACTTGCGACTTGGCATCGGGGCGCAGCCACGGCAAACGCCCGTCGCGGCGCAGATCCGCCTGACGCTCAACCAGGCGATGCGCGTAGTAGATCGGCGCGGGCATCAATACCGGCGTCTCATCGCAGGCATAGCCGAACATCAGGCCCTGGTCGCCCGCCCCCTGGTTCAGATAATCGTCCGAGGCGCGATCAACACCTTGCGCAATGTCCCCGCTCTGCTTGTCATATGCAACCAGTACTGCGCAGCCGCGATAGTCGATGCCGTAGTCGGTGTTGTCGTAGCCAATGCGCTTGATCGTATCGCGCGCCACCTGGATGTAGTCGACATTGGCCTTGGTGGTTATCTCACCGGCCAGCACCACGAGCCCGGTGTTGCACAAGGTCTCGGCAGCCACGCGCGAAATCGGATCCTGCGCGAGAATGGCATCAAGAATTGCGTCCGAAATCTGGTCGGCAACCTTGTCGGGATGTCCCTCCGAGACCGACTCGGAGGTGAAAAGGAAATCTGAAGACATGCAAAGGCTCCTAATGCTCAAGAAGGGATCTTCTGCGGCCGCTGCGGCGACCGGCCACCGGGAGCCGTGGACGGTGACGCTTTAGCGGCGATGAAAGTGGCGCTATCCCTCTACGCGTCACCCGGCCCACCCCGCAAGTTGTCAAATTAACCCGGCGGACCCGTACTCAATCGGGCGTATGATACCGCGTCTTGGCGGGGGGTGCTGCGCTGGCCGGATAGTCCGATCGACTGGCAAATCTTGCCCGAAACACATTCGTGATCAATTTTCTTTTTCGATTGCTCGCGCGCCTGCCTCTGTCATGGCTGCACGCGCTGGGCTGCCTGCTCGGCTGGCTGGTTTTGGTGGTAGCGCCAAGCTATCGGCGCCAACTGCGCGCCAATCTGGAACTGGCGGGACTCGGAGGGCGCAGCGCGATGCTGCGTGCGGCCGCCGAATCGGGCAAGAGCGTACTGGAGCTGCCCTATGTGTGGTTCCGTCCCAAGCCCGATGTTTTTGCACGCACGACGGTTACCGGTTGGGATGACGTCGAAGCGGCCCGCGCAAGGGGGCGCGGCATCCTGTTTCTTACTCCGCACCTGGGTTGCTTCGAGATCACCGCCCAATACTTCGCCAACAACGCGCACAATCCCTCTCCTTTGACCGTGCTCTATCGGCCACCGCGCAAGGCCTATCTCGAACCGGTCGTCGGCGGC
>CAJCHO010000026.1 GCA_903970145.1 Mycobacteriaceae bacterium
CCGATCAGGTTCGCGGCCGGTACGCGGCAGTTCTCGAACACCAGGTCAGCCGTGTGCGCGCCACGCTGGCCCATCTTGCGATCGGCCCGGCCTACCGTCAATCCGGCGCTGCCTCTCTCGACGATGAAAGCCGACACTCCGGACGCGCCCGGACCGCCGGTGCGCGCCATGAGCGTGTACAGACCGGCTTCGGGAGCGTTGGTTATATAGCGCTTGGTGCCGTTGATGACATAGTGATCACCGTCGCGCACGGCACTGGTGGTCAGCGAAGCGGCGTCGGATCCCGATCCCGGTTCAGTCAGGGCGAACGAGCCAATCAATTCGCCACTGGCTAGGCGCGGCAGAAAGGTTTCGCGCTGCACTTCGGTACCGTCAAAGACGATTCCAAGCGAACCGATGCCATTGTTGGTTCCGATGATCGAGCGAAACGCCGGTGAGCTACGGGTCAGGGCGAAGGTGACTTCGACCTCCTCTTCCATGCTCAGTCCAAAGCCTCCGTATTGCTCGGGAATGGTCAGACCGAACAGGCCGATGCGCCGCATCTCGTCGACGATGGCGCGCGGGATCTCGTCTTCTCGTGCGACTTCCTCTTCCGCAGGAATCAGGCGCTCTCGCACCAGCCGCTCGACGGTATCGAGCAACAATCGATGGCTTTCCGGGTCACGTATCATGGCACTCCTCCGCTTCGAGTGTTCCATGGGCTAGAATCGCCGTCAATCAGCTTGCCCGACACATTTTCCAGGACTCACCTTGACACTCGACCTTGATCCTGCCCGGTTACGCATCGGCATTGTCGGCACAGGTGCAATGGGTCGGGGCATCGCCCAGATCGCGGCGCTGGCAGGTTATCCGGTACGTCTGTTTGACAGCAATCGCGAAGCGCTTGGTGCGGCCATCGAGTCGATCGGAGAGAACCTCGAACGCCTCGTACAAAAAGGCAAGCTCGACGCGGCTACCTGCGACGCGTGCCTCGCACGCCTGTCGGCGGCGCCGACCATCAGCGCGCTCGGCGACTGCGCATTGGTGGTCGAGGCGATCGTCGAGAACCTTGCCGCCAAGCGTGACCTCGTCAAGCAACTCGAAACGATCATCGGACCACGCGCGCTGATCGCGTCCAATACCTCCTCGCTCTCGATCACGGCAATTGGCGCAGGAGCGCAGCGGCCCGGGCGCATCGTCGGCTGGCATTTCTTCAACCCGGTCCCCCTTATGAAAGTGGTCGAGGTTATCGATGGACTGTCATCTGAGCCGGGCTTTGGCGACAGTCTGATGGACTTGTCCCGGCGCCTTGGTCATACCCCGGTTCGCGCCAAGGACACACCAGGCTTTATCGTCAATCACGCGGGGCGCGCGTACGGGACCGAAGCTCTGCGCATCGTCGGCGAAGGCTGCGCCGGCTTTGCGGACGTCGATCGGGTCATGCGTGAGTCGGCGGGTTTCCGGCTTGGACCCTTCGAGTTGATGGACCTGACCGCCCTGGATGTCTCGCACCCGGTGATGGAGTCGATCTACCACCAGTTTTACGAGGAGGCGCGATTTCGTCCTTCGGTAATCACCGCGCAGCGATTGGCCGGTGGCCTGCTCGGGCGAAAGACTCAGCGCGGCTTTTACGATTACAGCAAGGGGGCGAGCACCCAGGCCGAGACAGCCGTGCCTGCCGAGCTGCCACGGTCGGTCTGGATCAGCCGCGCGGACAGCGCGTCGTTTGAGTCCATGCGCGCCCTGCTGCCGCCCAACATCCCGCTGGTCGCCGACGCGGGGCAAGCTGCGCTGTGCATTGTCACACCGCTCGGGATGGATGCGACCTCATGCGCGCTCGATGAAGGGCTGGACCCGGTTCGCACCGTCGCCGTCGATTGCTTCCTGCCGCTCAACGCCCGACGCACAGTGATGACCACTCCCATAACCAGCCGCGCGGTGCGCGATGCAGCGCATGCCCTTCTGGCAGCTGACGGCAGCAAAGTCAGCGTGATCGGCGACAGCGCCGGTTTCATCACCCAGCGAATACTCGCCATGATCGTCAACATCGCCTGCGACATCGCCCAGCAACGCATCGCGACACCCGCGGATATCGATCTCGCGGTTCGCCTGGGCCTGAATTATCCCAACGGGCCTCTGGCCATGGGCGACAGCCTGGGTGCGTCTCGCATTCTCACGATACTACGCAGGCTGCAGGAATTTTACGGCGATCCGCGCTACCGCCCTTCGCCGTGGCTGGCGCGCCGTGCCCGGCTTGGCGTGTCGCTGACGACAGAGGAGAACTGAATGAGCGGCGAGCTGCTCGTCGAGCACCAGGCGGGGGCACAGGTGCTCACGCTCTCGAATCCGCAGATGCGCAACGCGCTCTCGCCCGAAATCTATGTTGCACTGCTTGAGCAGGTGCGCCTTGCCGAAGAGGATGCCCGTGTCCGGGCGATCGTCCTGACTGGCGCCAATGGCTGCTTTTGCGCTGGTGGCAATCTGCATCGCTTGCGCGAGAATCGCAGCAAGCCCCCGGCCGTGCAATCGGCTTCGATCGAGCGCCTGCACGAAGTCGTGCGCGCGCTCGAAGCCTGCAGCAAACCGCTGATCGCGGCCGTCGAGGGGGCGGCCGCCGGTGCCGGATTTTCGCTGGCGCTGGCGTGCGACATGATCATCGCGGCACAAAGCGCGCAATTTGTCATGGCTTATGTCAAGGTCGGGCTCTCGCCGGATGGTGGCGCGACCTGGCAGCTGAGCCGATCGCTGCCGCGCCAGACGGTGGCTCAAATGCTGCTCGCTGGGGAAGCCTGGTCGTCCGAGCGCCTTCTTAGCCTTGGCGTTGTCAACGAGGTCTGCGCTGACGGCGCCGCCCTCGCTGCGGCACTTGCCTGGTGCCAGCGCCTGGCTGCACGCTCGCCCAATGCGATTGCTGCAATCAAGGGCCTGCGCACAAGTGCGACCAAGCATACGCTCGATGAGCAGCTCGACGCCGAGCGGGATTCCTTCGTGGCCTGCCTGCATCACCCCGAAGCGGGGGAAGCGATCACGGCCTTTCTTGAACGACGTTCGGCCAAGAGCGACTGACTGATGGACCCGACCGACATCAGCCCGCCACGGCGCCGCATCTATCTGATGCGCCACGGCAGCGTCGACTATTTTTCGGAGAGCGGCCGGCACCCGGATCCGGATGCAGTCGGACTCAACGAAGTGGGTCGCGATCAGGCATCGCTGGCGGGTTTAAGCTTCGCGCATGCCGGACTGCACTTCGATCGCGTCATCGTGAGCGGCCTCGCGCGCACCATCGAGACCGCGAGACGCGTACTTGCCGAGACCCGCCAGAAGGTCACCATCGAGACCTGGCCGGACCTGCGCGAGTTGCGCGCCGGTCCGCTCGAAGACATCCCCGACAAGCAGCTACGCACCGCCTTCGTAGGCACCTTTGAGGGTGTGGTCCCGCCGGAGAAGCGCTTTGCCAATGGCGAATCGATTGGCGAGCTCCTGGCGCGGGTACATCCGGCAATTGCCCGCCTGCGTGCTGACCCGAACTGGCAGACGGTACTGCTCGTTCTGCACGGCGGTGTGAATCGCGCCATCGTTTCGCTGGCGCTGACCGGGCAGCCGATTTTCATCGGAAACATGTCCCAAGCTCCGGCGTGCGTGAACGCACTTGATGTCGGTAGCGCGCCCAACGACTGGGTCGTGCGCTTTATAGGCGTTGCACCCTACGACCTGCTGCAGGCGCATGCGCGCGCGACCACGCTCGAGGCGATGCTCCTGCAATTTCTTAAGACCCGGCGCGATGCAGCGCCAGACTAGCCACCACAAGGCCTCTCATGTTTGAAGAATTTGTCGGTACCAAGCCGGTCGCTGAACGACAGCAATTCGATCAGCACGCGCTCGATGACTATCTCAAAAAGCACGTCGACGGCTACGCCGGCCCGCTCACTGTTGAGCAATTCAAAGGCGGACAATCCAATCCCACCTTCAAGCTCAACACCCCGGGGCGCAGCTACGTCATGCGGGCCAAGCCCGGGCCAGCGGCCAAATTGCTCCCTTCGGCGCACGCTATAGAGCGCGAATATCGCGTCATGGACGCCCTGGCGGGCAGCGACGTTCCGGTCGCGCGCATGTTTGCCCTGTGCCAGGACGAGGCGGTGATCGGACGCGCCTTTTACATCATGGAATTTGTCTCAGGTCGGGTGCTGTGGGACCAGGCGCTTCCTGACATGCAAGCCTTTGAGCGCGAAGCGATCTACCTGGAGATGAATCGCGTCATCTCGGCGCTGCACAAGGTCGACTACGCCGCCCTCGGCCTCGCTGACTACGGCAAGGCCGGGAACTATTTCGAACGCCAGATTGCTCGCTGGAGCAAGCAATACCAACTATCCGAGACCGAGCCTATCGAGGCAATGAACCATCTCATCGAGTGGCTACCCGGGCATATACCCGCGGACGATGGCTCAACCTCGATCGTGCACGGCGATTACCGGCTCGACAATCTGATCTTTCATTCGAGCGAGCCGCGCATTCTCGCAGTGCTCGATTGGGAGCTCTCGACCATCGGCCATCCGCTGGCCGACTTTTCCTACCACCTCATGAGCTGGCACATCCCGCCAGGCGGTTTTCGCGGGATCGGGGGTCTGGATCTGGCGGCGCTCGGCATTCCGACCGAGAAACAATACGTTGATAGATATTGCAGCGCGACCGGTCGCACCGGTATCCCCAACCTCGACTTTTACCTTGCCTATAACCTGTTTCGGATCGCTGGCATCCTGCAGGGCATCATGAAGCGCGCCGTTGACGGGACGGCCGCCAGCGCCCAGGCATTCGAGGCCGGCAAGCGAACCCGATTGATGGCAGAGTTAGGGTGGCAATACGCGCAACGAGCGCGATCCTGACTAACCTTGATCGGACCAACCCATGATTGATCTCTACACCTGGCCCACTCCCAACGGCCAGAAGCTGCACATCATGCTTGAGGAATGCGCGCTGCCCTACCGAGTGCACGCGATCGATATCGGCGCGGGCGACCAGTTTAAGCCCGAGTTCCTCAAGATCAGTCCGAACAACAAGATTCCGGCCATGGTCGACGGGGAAGGACCCGACGGCAAGCCGATCGCGCTCTTTGAGTCCGGCGCCATGCTGATTTACCTCGCGGCCAAGACCGGCAGATTCATGCCTGAGGACGTGCGCGGCAAATACGAAGTGCTGCAGTGGCTGATGTTCCAGATGGCGAGCGTCGGTCCGATGCTCGGCCAGGCCCATCATTTTCGGATGTATGCACCCGAAAAGATCGAATATGCGATCACCCGCTACACCAATGAAGCGCGCCGGCTTTACCAGGTGATGGACAAGCGCCTTGCCAAGCATGCCTACCTGGGAGGCGAAGAGTACACGATCGCCGACATTGCCACCTGGCCCTGGACGCGTTCGTGGAAGAACCAGGGTATCGAAATCGATGAATACCCGCATTTCAAGCGCTGGTTCGAGGCGATCGATGGTCGCGCGGCCGTGCAGCGCGGCATCGGCGTGCTGGCGGCCTCGCGCCGCCCAATCGCAGGCGACAAGGAGCGCGACATTCTGTTTGGTGCCACGCAGTATCAGAAACGCTGAGCGAAGGCCCGCCTGGCCGGAGCAGTCCGCATAGACGGGACCCTATCGCTTACGCGCCGGGCGACGTACCATGCGCACAGCGGTAAAAATCAACCATAAGATGTTCGAGGAGGAGACCAATGAATATCGCCACTGTGCTACCTGCTGGCATCGTGTTCGAGCAGCCGCTCACGCCGATTGGCGACTCGGCGCTTCTGTCGTTTCTGGTAGCAACCATTCCGGTGATCGTGACCCTGGTGCTTCTGGGCATCCTGCGCCGGCCGGCCTGGCAGGCATCGCTGGCAGGCCTCGTCGCCGCACTGCTGATCGCCACCACCCTATGGGGCATGCCCACCGATCTTGCCTTCGATGCCGTCGCAGCGGGCATGACTCTCGCACTGGTGCCGGTGATGTGGATTGTGGTCAATGCCCTGCTGCTCTATAACGTAGCCGTCAAATCGGGGCGATTCGAGCAGTTCCGCCAGTGGATGCTCGATAACCTCCCGGACGACCGCCGCCTGGTGCTCCTGGTCGTGGCATTCTCGTTCGGTTGCCTGCTTGAAGGTATTTCAGGTTTTGGGACGCCCGTCGCGATCACCAGCGCCTTGCTCATTGGCCTGGGTTTCCCGGCCATCGAGGCCCTCACCTTCACACTGATATTCAATACCGCGCCGGTCGCCTTCGGGGCTCTCGGGGTACCGATCACTGTGCTCGGAGCGGTGACCAGCCTGCCACCTGAAGTGCTGGGGAAGATGGTTGGACGTCAGCTTCCGTTTTTCGCGCTGCTCTTGCCCTTCTATGTGGTGGCGATCTACGCCGGCTTCAGATCGGTCGTGAAGCTGTTTCCCGCCCTGCTCGTCTCAGGCGGCAGTTTTGCGCTCGCTCAGTTCGCTACCTCGAACGCCAGTTTCCTGAGTTACCAACTCACCGATATTTTTGCTTCGCTGGTATCGCTGATCGTGACGGTCAGCTTCCTGAAGTTCTGGAAGTTCGAGCCCGATCCGGCCTACGCGGTGGTCCGTCCGAGCGCTGCGACCCACGGGTCGGCGCGTGCCGGCTTTGGAGGCTGGCTTCCCTGGTTGATTGTCTCGGTGGTGGTGATCATCTGGGTAAGCGCGAAGGTAAACACATTTGGGGCATCCAAGATCCCCTGGCCTGGTTTGCACAATGCTGTCTATATCACCCTCTACAACAAGCCCTACGCCGCCGTCTGGAACTTCGAGCCTCTGGGTACCGGTACCGCGATCCTGCTATCGGCGATCATTACAGCCATCTGGACGCGCACCAGCGTCAGTGAATTTTTCGGCTGTGTCGTGGCAACCTGGCGTCAGACCTGGATCGCCATTCTGACGGTAATGATGATCGTGGGTCTGGCGTATCTGCTCAATTATTCGGGCATGAGCTATACCCTAGGTAACGGCGTGGCCTCGGTCGGGGTGTTCTTCCCTCTGGTTTCGGCCTTTCTGGGCTGGGTGGCGGTGTTTCTCTCGGGAAGCGATACCTCCGGCAACGCCTTGTTTGGCAACCTGCAGGTGGTAGCGGCCCACCGTCTGAATCTTGATCCGGTGTTGATGGCAGCTACCAACTCTTCGGGCGGGGTGATGGGCAAGATGATCTCGCCGCAAAACATCGCCACCGGTGTATCGACAACGGACCTCAAGGGGCGCGAGGGGCTGGTATTTGCGCGCACCTTCTGGCACAGCATCATCCTGACTGCACTGCTGGGCGTGCTCGTGTACCTGCAGCAGAATTTCCTGACCTGGATGATTCCAGGCCTGCCCAATCAATAACAGAGGGGCCCAGGCATGAGCGCCGTCACCTTGTGGCAGCGCGCCTGGGGACGCGCGTGAAGCCGGTAACCTGTGTCGAGGACCTACGCCTGCTTGCCAAGCGACGTGTGCCGCGGATGTTCTACGATTACGCGGATTCCGGTTCCTGGACCGAATCGACTTACCGCGCCAATGCCACGGATCTGGACGCGATCACCCTGCGGCAACGCGTGGCGGTCAACGTCGGGAACCGTTCACAGCACAGCAAGATGATTGGCGAGCCGGTCGTGATGCCGGTGGCGATTGCCCCGACCGGCATGACTGGCATGCAGCACGCGGATGGCGAGATTCTAGCCGCGCGGGCGGCCGAGAAGTTTGGTGTCCCCTTCACGCTCTCGACGATGAGCGTGTGCTCGATCGAGGACGTCGCAGCCCACACGACCAAACCCTTCTGGTTCCAGCTCTATCTGATGCGCGATCGCGAATTCAGTCTGAGCCTGATCAAGCGCGCCAAGGCGGCGGGCTGCTCGGCCCTGATGTTGACGCTCGACCTGCAGATCCTCGGGCAACGCCACAAGGACATCAAGAATGGGCTCTCGGTACCGCCCAAGCCAACGCTTGCCAATCTGGTCAACATGGCGAGCAAACTGCACTGGTGTCGTGCGATGCTCGCTACGCGTCGGCGCCAGTTCGGCAATATCGTCGGTCACGTGAAGGGCATTGACGACATGAGCTCCCTGTCGGCCTGGACCAGCGAGCAGTTCGATCCTGGTCTGGACTGGGACGCGGTTGCCTGGGTCAAAGAGCACTGGGGTGGCAAGCTGATCCTCAAGGGGATTCTCGACGTAGAAGATGCCAAGCTGGCCGTCGCAAGCGGCGCGGACGCCCTCATCGTATCCAATCACGGCGGGCGTCAGCTCGACGGTGCGCCCAGTTCGATCTCGGCGCTACCGGAAATCGCGGCTGCCGTCGCTCCGCAAATCGAGGTATGGATGGACGGAGGGATACGCAGCGGTCAGGACGTCCTGAAAGCACTTGCGCTCGGCGCCAAGGGCACCCTGATCGGCCGCGCCTTTCTGTACGGGCTCGGCGCGGCCGGTGAACAGGGGGTCGCGCAGTGCCTGGCCATCATCCAGAAGGAACTCGATCTGACCATGGCCTTTTGCGGACTCACCGCGATTGAGCAGATCGACGGGCAGGTGCTGCGCGCCCTACCCTGGTCGCGCTAGGCGTAGCGCCGCGAGACGCTCTCGACCACGCACACCGGCTTCGCGCTGCCTTCGCGCTCGATGCTCACTTCCCAGACCAGCTGCGATCCGGGAACACCCATCATCGGATCGATCGACTCGATTTCCAGCAGCTTGAAGCGGGCGCGCAGGCGACTATCTACCGGCACCGGCGCGGGAAAACGCACCCGGTTCGCACCGTAGTTCACACCCATCTTGGTGTCGAGCACCGCGATGGTTTCCTGGGTAAATAGTGGCAGCAGCGAAAGCGTCAGAAACCCGTGAGCGATGGTCGTGCCAAACGGACCCTTGGCAGCGCGCACCGGATCGACATGGATCCACTGGTGATCGCCGGTGGCTTCGGCAAACTGATTGATCCTCTGCTGGTCCACCGTGATCCAGTCACTGACCGCTACTTCCTGCCCCACCAGGGCTTCGAGTTCCTTGATTGAATTGAATTCGCGCATGAGGCCGATTGAGGTTGAACAGTCAGATAAGTAGTCGGGGGCGTTCTCAGGTCGGACGACGCAGGAACATGCCCATGCCGCGCATGGTCATGACGAGCTCGTCGCGCTGGTTGTAGACGCGCCATTCGCTGGTCACGGTACCCCGATCGGGCTTTTTCTGGGACGGCCGCACAGCCAGCGTCAGCCGCTCGCCGCGCAGGGTATCTCCGCCGCGCACCGGTTTGAGCCAGCGGATTTCGTCGACTCCAGGTGAACCGAGACTCGCCGCGTCCAGCAGGTAGGTGTCGCACATCATGCGCATCGAGATGGCGCAGGTGTGCCAGCCGCTGGCGATGATGCCGCCATACATCGATTTGCGCGCGGCTTCGGGGTCGATATGAAACGGCTGCGGATCGAACTGCTTGGCAAACTCGATCATTTCGCTTTCGCTGATCTGTCGCGAAGCGAGCCCCTGAACTTCCCCGACCTTGAAGTCCTCGAAATAAAACGATGGCATGGTCAGCTCCGGCTAGGCTGCCGCGCGCAGGCGCGCCTCGGCCGGCTGCTCCACCGATTCGGCAATGAAGCGTGCGAGATGGTGGTCCGTGTCCCCGAAGGTCAACTCAAGCAGTGTCAGACGTTTAAACAGGTGGGCCGCCGGCAGTTCATTGGTTACCCCCATGCCGCCGTGCAGCTGTACGGCCTGCTGCCCGACATAGCGCATCGCCTGGCCCACTCGCACCTTGGCAGCCGAGACCGCACGGCGCCGCTCCGCCACCGTGCCGAAAGCGCATTTCACAGCCGCCAGATAGGCCATCGAGCGCGCCTGCTCAAGATGCATGAACATTTCTACCATGCGATGCTGAAGCGCCTGGAAACGCGCAATGGGCTGACCGAACTGCTTGCGGGTCTTGGTGTACTCGAGTGTCTGTGCGTTGAGCGCCTCCATAATGCCAATCGCTTCGGCACAGACCAGACTCGCGCCAAAATCCTGAACCGCATCGAGGATCTCCCAGCCTTCACCAGCGCGCCCGATCAGCCGCGTTGCGTCAACGCTGACGTCGCGAAACTCGATATCGGCGGCCCGCTGCCCGTCGATCGTGCGATAGTCGCGCCGAGTTATACCGCTCGCCGTAGCGTCGATCGCAAAGAGTGCCAGCCCGGCGCGGTCGCGCGACGCTCCGGACACGCGCGCCGATACGATCAGCAGGTCAGCCTGACCGCCATGCACCACCACGGTCTTCTTGCCCGACACCACAAAGCCCGCACCCTGGGCGCGCGCGCTCGTCTCGACATTGCTCGCCTCGTGGCGTGATTGCTTTTCGTGGAGTGCCAGTGCGATGCGCAGCGAACCCTCGGCAAGCTTCTCGAGCATCGCAAGCAGCACCGGATTGCCCGATTGCTTGATGAACTCGGCTCCAACCACGGTCGCGAGATAGGGTTCGACGCACAGGCCGCGCCCCAGCTCCTGCATCACGACAAGCAGGTCAACCGCGCTGCCACCAAAGCCGCCCTGGTCCTCGGGGATTGGCAGGGCAAGCAGGCCAAGCTCGGCGAGCTTTGCCCAAGCCTCGGGACTTACGCCCGTTGGCGAGGCGATTATTGCCTTGCGCGACTCAAAGCCGTATTCGTTGGTCAGAAAGCGCTTGAGGGCATCGGCCAGCTGCGTCTGTTCAGAAGTAAAGCTGAAGTCCATGTGCGCTCCTACAGTCCGAGGATCATCTGGGAGATGATGTTTCTTTGGATCTCGTTGGACCCACCATAGATCGAAGTCTTGCGGAAATTGAAGTAGTACGCCGCCAGCGGTGCGGCATCGGCATCGAGCGCATGCTCGGCCTTTCCTTCGAGGAAGTCGCGCTCAAAGGGCATGGCATACGGCCCGACCGCTTCAACCATCAGCTCGGTGAGCCACTGCTGCACTTCGGTGCCCTTGATCTTCAGAAGCGACGCCTCGGGTCCCGGCCCGCGTTGGGCACCCTCTGACGAAATCACCCTCAGCACTGTCATCTCCAGCGCCATCAGCTCGATCTCCAGCTGCGCCACCTTGGCTGCGAACAGGGGATCCTCGATGATCGGCCGACCATTCTTGTGATGCTCGCGCGCCAGCCGTTTCAGGAAGGCCAGTTCGCGCTTGGAGCGACCCACCGCGGCAATTCCGGTACGTTCATGACCAAGCAGATACTTGGCGCAGGTCCAGCCCTTGTTCTCCTCCCCTACGCGATTGGCGACTGGTACGCGCACATCGTCGAGGAAGACTTCATTCACTTCATGGTCCTCATCGAGCATGATGATCGGACGCACAATGATCCCTGGGGTCTTCATGTCGATCAGGAGAAAGGAAATTCCCTCCTGGGCGCGTCCTTCGTCGCTGGTTCGCACCAGGCAAAACATCATGTCGGCGTGTTGCGCGAGAGTCGTCCAGGTCTTCTGTCCGTTGACCACATAGTGATCACCGTCGCGCACCGCGCGCGTCTTCAGGGACGCAAGATCCGATCCGGAACCGGGTTCAGAATACCCCTGACACCACCAGTCGGTGCAGTCATAGATGCGCGGCAGGTAGTGGCGCTTTTGTTCCTCGGTGCCAAAGCGCATGATGACCGGGGCCACCATGGCGATGCCAAAGGGCAGGATCATCGGCGTGCCAGCACTGGCACACTCTTCTTCGAAGATATGGCGCTGGGTGGCATTCCAGCCAGTGCCGCCCCACTCGATGGGCCAGCCGGGGGCGACCCAGCCCTTTTTGGCGAGGATCTTGTGCCAGCGCACCATCTCCTCGCGCCCCAGGCGCCGATGATTGAGAACCTTGTGCTGCAGGTCAGCCGGCAGATTCGCAGTCAGCCACTGGCGCACCTCCATGCGAAAGGATTCGTCGGCTGCCGAGTAGTTCAAATCCATTGCGTCTCCTCCTGACGGCCTTTACGGCACTTGATCGCTTGATTATTGCAGGGACTGCTTTGAGCCCAGCACCGACGGTAGCGGAACCACGTCGATTCCTTCCTGCTCGAGCTCGCGGCGTTCGTTCTCGGAAGCCTGCCCGCGGATGGCACGCTGTGGTGCCTCGCCAAAATGAATGCGCCGCGCCTCCTCGGCGAAACGGCCACCGACATCCTCGATGCTCCCGAGCATGCTGCGCAATTGTTCGAGCCAGACTGCAGGGCCGGTAGTGAGCTGTGGCAGCTCGCTGGCGCGCCCTATCTGCAAGCGCGCGGCGCTTGGCAGGCGCGTCACCTGTGCGCTGTCGCACAAGGGGCAGCGGGTGAGCCCGCTGGCCTGCTGTTCATCGAATTGGTCGGCCGAACTGAACCAGCCCTCGAATTCGTGGTTCTGGTCGCAGCGCAAGTTATAAACTTTCATGGTCTTGACCCGTGTCGCCGTTCGCACCGGCATCGGCAAACCAATCCGCGTCGGGCGCACAGGGCGCTCGCCGCCGGTCCGGTCTGGCCGGAAATTATCGAACGACCGTTTGATTTTAGCGCGAAATGGCCGTGCCGGGTTCAGACCAGTTGCAGGTCGCGAGGACGGGCGCCGGGGAATACCCGGTCGAGCGCCGTCGGATTCAATCCATAGAGCTTGCCAAACAGGCCGGCGAGGGCCGCCCGGTATTCATTGATGACCGGATAGTCGCGATTCTGAAACAGATTGGCCTGGGACACCGCAACCTGGTCTCCGGCCACGCGACCACCACGCACCTGGCCGCCCAGTACCCAGTAGACGCTACCGTGTCCGTGATCGGTACCGCGGTTGCCATTCTCCCGGAACGTGCGACCAAACTCGCTGACCACAACCACCACCGTGTCACGCCACGCCGTACCCATCTCGTCGGCAAAGCCGGCCAGGCCGCGTCCAAGCTCATCAAGTCGGTTCGCAAGATAGCCTGTGGCCGCACCTTGACCGACGTGGGTATCCCAGCCGCCGATATCAACAAAGCCGAGATTAAAGCGCTCGCGCATCAGTTTGGCCGTGCGTCGCGCCTCAAGCTCAAAACCACGCGCGCTGATGGCGTTGCGACTGGCCTTGTCCATTTCCTCGCTCATCGCGCTCATCACTTCGCTGCGCAGCCCGAACCCCTCCGTGACGGGAGCGGCGAGATTGGTGTTGCTGTACATGGCCGAGATGATCGCGCTCTGACGCTGATCAATACCGGGCTTGCCCAGATTCTTCAAGGCCATGTTCGGTACCTGTGTGTCGCCACGCATCACAATGGGCAGTTGATCGGTGAACGCGATCGGTTCGGCACGCTCTTTCGCGTCCCCGAGCACGGCTGCCAGCCGGTTCATGAATCCGGATCGAAAGTCGCGCGAGCCCGCGATGGGCTGACCCAGTTCCACGCTGTCCTGGGTCTCGAAATGACTGCGCGTGAGATCCTCCGTGCCGGCAAAGGGGATCAGGGCGAGCTGACCACTCTGCCAGAGCGGGTAGAGCGAATCGCGCAAGGCCGGATGCAAACCCCAGTCGGCGTCCAGCGCCAAGGCGCTGCCATTGGCGGTCGCGCCGGTGGCGCTGCCGGGTCGTGGAATCGCGATGTTGGGTCTGGCTTCGTAGTAGAACGAACTCGAGATAGGCACCAGCAAGCTCGCGCAGTCATACCCTCCGCGCATGAAAACCACCAGCACGCGGGTATCGGCATTGGCCGCAGCGAACAGCTGCGGCGCGGAAAGCGCAAGCGGTGCGGCGATCATTGATCCGAGCAAATGGCGACGATGCATGTGTACGCTCCTTGGCTAACGCTTCATGAATTCCGGCGAAGCCAGCAAAAAGGTATTCCATTCCTGGGGTGAACTGGCGCTATCGAGCGCGGTTCGCGTGGTCTGGCTCAGAGTGGCCTGGATCGACGCGTAATACAGGGCATTGGCGATCTGCGGAAATGCGGGTTGCTCGATCGGCTGTGGTCCGTCGGTACGGAACAGGCCCGCGCTGCCAGAACCGATGGCCTTGGATATCTCGAAGCGGGTAGTCATCTGGCCCGGACTGGCCCATGCCACCTGAGTCATCGGATAACCGTCGGGCGTCTCGTGGGCGTACAGTGGCTCGCCCATGCGGTTCAGCCAATTCTGCATTGGCTGAGCGTTCAGAATCGGCCGCTGATCGTAGGCCAGACGCACCGCGGATACCACATAGTGCATCGGATCCTTGAACTTGTCGCCGAGCGAAGCGGAAAATTCGGGCGACTGAAACAGCTTGCCGAGCATGGCGCGAATGTCGCCGTCGGTCGCCAGATAGGTCTGGGCGAGGCGTTCGACCAGCTGATCGCTGGGCGTATCCGAGACCCAGTAGAGCGCGAGCTTCTTGGCGACGAAATGCGCGGTTGCGGGCTGGCGACAGATGTTATCGAGCGCCGCTTCGATCTCCTTCATGCCGGCGCCATGGATCGTCTTCCCGAGGACGACCTTGTCCCCAAAATCATGCCGCGCCGGATTAAATTCGAACAAGCCCTCGCGCACGTAGAACGACTTTTGCTCGGGCTTGAGGTTCGGTCCACTGGGCCCGAAATTGATCCCTACGCCGGTGAGGACCCGCGCCAGCTCCTGGACATCTTTCTGGCTATAACCGCTGTTGACGCCCATGGTGTGCAGTTCGAGCAATTCGCGGGCGTAATTCTCGTTGATGTGGCCAACCGCATTCTGCTCGTTGTCGAGGTAGCGCAGCATCGCCGGATGGTGCAGCGTGGCGCTTACCAGTTCGCGAAAGTGCCCGAGCGCGTGCGGCCGGATCGCTCGTTCCTCGTAGTCGCCAACCAGCGCGCGAATATTCGATTTATTCAGATTGACGTTGAAGTGATTCATCCAGAACCAGGTCATCTGTTCTTCGAGCTGGTTATGCGAGTACACCGCGCGCAACAGCGCGCGCGTCGTCGCTTCCTTGCCAAGGCGATTCAGTTCCTGCTGGTAGGCCTGCTGCGCGGCTTTCTTCTCGGTGTCGTCCTTGGTGGCATCGGCCGCCTTACGGCGCTGCTCAAGATCAGCAATCAGCGCGTCCAGTGGTGTCTGGGTGATGGTCAGCGAGTCAATCTGGCTGGCAATGTCGGCCGGTAGATTCATCTTTCCCGGATGCAACTGATCGTCCAGAAATCCCGCGCTGCCAAGACGGCTAAGCTCGGCCGCTGTCGAGGTGCTCGCGCCATAGGTGACGCGATTCATCAGAGCCAGCGGCGCCAGAGGCGCGCTGCTCCCGCTTTGGGGAGTATCGGTGGCACACGCCGCCATCAGGCCGCACAGGCCAAGCCAGACCATTCGACGGGGTGTGATTCGACCCCAGACTTCATTGGACATTGATATCCCTGGCAAGAGCAGGAAAGGCCGGGCAAGAGCCGGAGCACCCGATAACAACGGAACAGTTTGCCAGCAGGACGACTCGTCGCAGACCGATAAATCACTATAAATTGTGAGTCTATGTAACCGCGTCTGTCGGGTAAACCCCAATTCCGGGTGAGACTGTACGGCGTCGGCAGAATCAGCTTCGCCAGCTGTCCTCGGTTATCAGCGTTATTATCTTTTCCGCCCTACTAGACCCAAGTCGCCGCCTTCAACTTGCAAACATGACACGCTCAATCATTCGATCGCTGGTTTTGCTCATTGTGGCTCTGGCTGCGTTTGCTCCACCTGGTATGGCGCTCGCTGCGGCAGCGGATGATCCCTACGACGATGCCCAGTCCTGGCTATGCCTGCCCAATCGTAACGATGCATGTGCCGCCGACCTGACAACCGCCGTCATTGCCCGGGACGGCAGCGTTTCCATCGCAAAGAGCGTGGCCGACCCGACGGCCGCCATTGACTGCTTTTACGTCTATCCGACGGTCTCGACGGACCCGCACGGCAATAGCAGCCTCTATGTCGGCGTGGCCGAACAACACGTCGCGACCCAGCAATTTGCCCGCTTTGCAACCGTCTGCCGACCGTTCGCTCCGGCTTACCGCCAGGTCACCGTGGCCGGACTCGCCTCTTCCTTGCACGGTGGCGACAACAACGGTGACCGCGAGCTGGCCTATGACGATGTCCTCGCCGCGTGGCGCCACTATCTCGCCCACGACAATCAGGGTCGTGGCGTTGTGCTCATCGGCCACTCGCAGGGCTCACGCCTGTTGATCCGCCTGATCCAGGAGGAGATCGATGGCAAGCCTCTGCAAAAGCAATTGGTATCGGCGATCCTGCTGGGCATGAACGTCGAGGTGCCGCATGGCGCCGTAGTTGGTGGCAGTTTCAAGAAAGTGCCGCTATGCCAGGCCGCCCGTGAGATCGGCTGCGTGATCAGCTACGAATCCTTTCGTGCCGCGCGTCCGCCCGCTGCGGGCACGTCCCGTTTTGGCCACAGTGTGACGACCGGCATGGATGTCGCTTGTACCGATCCGACCGTGCTCAGTGAGGAAGCCCCACGCGCCTACTTCCCGGCCCGTGCCTCGTTGATGATTAAACCGGACATCAAGGATGACTGGCAAAAAATGGTGGCATCCGTGCAGGCGCCATTCGTCAGTCTGCCGGGCATGATCGAGCTGCAGTGCAAGACCAAGCTTGGCTACACCAGCCTCGCGGTTTCCATCGATCATCCGGCCGATGACACTCGGGCGGCCGACATCCCGGGTGACCTCGTTATCTTCGGAAAACTCATCGAGGGCTGGGGCATGCACCTGGTCGACATGAATCTCGCCCAGGGCAATCTGGTCGATATCGTGCGCGCGCAGTCGGCGACATACGCTGCGCCGCGTCCATAGCGAACGGGTCCTTGGAAATCAGGACTTGCGCCGGCTCGCCAGGACGCGTGGCTTGGACATGTCGGGCAGATCTCGTGGCGCGGACAGAGGCGCATGCTCGCGCGCTACGCGCAAGATGACCGCCGTTGCGGTCTTGGTCAGATCGGACAGCTGTTGCAGGACCAGGTCCAGATGCTGGACGTCGCGGACCGCGATTTCCATGATCCAGCTGTCCTCGCCCGTCACGTTATAGGCGGTACGGATTTCCGGCAGTCTGTCGATGCGCTTGATCATGCCGGAGTAGTCGCAAATCCCGATGCGCACGATCGCGCGAATGCCGTAGCCAAGCTTGCCTGGGTCCACTCGTGCGTGATACCCCGTGATGACCCCAGCCTGTTCGAGTTTGCGTACCCGCTCGGTGACGGCCGGCTGGCTCAGTCGCACCCGACGCCCCAATTCGGCCATCGATAGGCGCGCCTCATCCTGCAGTTGGGCGAGGATTTCTGCGTCGAAGCGATCTATTTCCACGATTAATCCAAAATGATGAATCGCCTTTAATGATAAAGGATAGTACGAGATTTTATTGGGACAATTACATGGCTTTTGTTTGAATGCCTCAGTAGCATAGGGATCATGTCAAGCGTAAGTTCAAGCATCCCAACCGCGCCCGCGCGACTGAGTCCGCTGCTGCTCGCCTGTCTCGCGGCGACCTGGCTGATCTGGGGCTCGACCTATCTCGCCATCAAGTTCGCCCTGGTCAGCTTTCCACCCTTCATTGGCATGGGAACGCGCTTTCTGGTGGCCGGTGGCGCACTCGCCGTATGGATGCGCGTCGCGCGCGGCAGCGCCTGGCCCGACATACGCCAGTGGCACAACGCGCTGGTGGTCGGTGCGCTCATGCTCGGTGGCGGCATGGGTGGGACCGCGTTCAGCGAGCAAAGTGTGGGCTCAGGTCTGGTCGTGGCATTCATCGCCGTCGTACCCGTGATGATGACGCTTGGCAACACCTTCTGGCGCATCTATCCGTCGCGCCTTGAATCACTGGGCATCACGATCGGGCTTGCCGGCGTCCTGTGGCTCACGCGGGGCGCGGGCTTTCAGGCGTCGACCACCGGACTTATCGCCGTTGCACTCGCCTGTCTGTCGTGGACGGTCGGAAGTTTATTGAGCCAGCGCACTTTGCCACTGGCCAGTGGCGCGATGGGCTTTGCCAGTGAAATGATCTGTGGGGGCGTGGTCCTGATGCTGTTCGGGGCCGTTCATGGTGAGTACGCAAACCTGACAAGCGTCTGGCCACCGGAATCAACGGCTGTTCTGGCGTGGGCCTATCTGGTGGTATTCGGCTCGCTGATCGCCTTTAATGCCTACATGGTGTTGCTCGCCAGGGCATCGAGCGCGCTGGCCTCCAGTTATGCCTTTGTCAACCCGGTCATTGCGCTTGCCCTTGGCGTGACACTCGGCGGTGAAGCGGTCAGCGCTTCGGAGTGGGCTGCCTCAGGCGTGGTACTCGTCGGCGTCGTGCTGGTACTGCGCGGGCGCAGCTAGCCCCCTAGGCGCAAGCGTCCCGATTAGCCGGCACGTTGCGCCGGCTTGCCGCCAACTCGGGTCGATAGCCCCATCGGCGGCAGCAAATTCCCCGTCGCTGATTCTATATGGCTAGTTTTAAGCGGATACCCGGTAGGGATTCGTCAAAGTGCATGGGTAGACTCGGTATATCGCGTGGAATCCTGCGGGGAAAGGTGCTCCCCGTTGGGTAAGAGTCTATTCGCGATGCAGCAGGGTTTGATCAACCGCGGGTGGTGCACGCCCGGCATTCGAGGACAGTCAATGAATCAGGCGCGAAAGCATGTGGGGTTGCTAGTTGCGGCAATGTCGGCCTTCCTGATGATCGGAAGCGCTTCGGCACAAGTTGTCATCACCGAAGTGGACCCCTACGGCAGCAATGGCTCCGACGGATACTCCGCAGACTGGTTTGAAGTTACCAATACCGGTAGCACCGCGGTCAATATCGCTGGCTGGACGATGGTTGATAATCACGCCGCGTCGAACACCTCAGCACCCTACACGGCCGGCGCGACCATTTCGATTGGCAATCTTAGTGGATCCAACGCGACGCTCGGGGCTGCCCCATTGACGCTTGCCGGCAGTTCCCAAAGCCTTGCAGCCGGACAGACCGCGGTCTTTCTCGAAAGCCCCTCGGCTGCCTCGGCGTCGAGCAGCCTGTTCGCGAAGTTTGAGGCGGCCTGGTATGGCAGCCAGGTGCCGAGCAATCTGCTGCTTGGTACCTATAACGACGGTTCCGGCGCAGCGTACGGCTTGAGCCAGACCGCCGACATGGTCAATATTTTCAACGGCAGCGCCACGAACTCGACCCTGATGGCAAGCGTCGCATTCGCCACAGACGGCGGCAATCCGGTCTCGACCTTCGACAATACCGCCGGCTTGAACAACGGCGCCCTCACGATCAAGAGCATCGCTGGTGTCAATGGTGCGTTCAATTCGGCGAGTGGTCTGGAAGTCGGTTCGCCGGGGATCGTCACCACCACTCCCCTGCCCGCCGCCGCGTGGCTGCTGATATCGGGACTCGGTGGATTGGGCTGGTTCGGGCGTCGTAAAGCGACCTGAGCTCTGGTCCCCCCGGCAGCGGCAGGACAGCCGAGGAGGTTCGCGTCAGTCAATTGAAAACCGCGCCTTGGCGCGGTTTTTTATCTCGCGGGGCCGCTCACGGCACGCGATGGGTTATCGACCAGGCTCACCGTACGCCAGGATAGGCTAGGACAATTCCGGGTACCGGGCACCATCGCATGCAAGCTGGAGTGCGCGGCACGGGAATCGAAGCCAGCACCCCCTCAGCGTTTTCCTCCGAATATCATCCCAAGTGCACCGATGGCCACCATCAGTAGCACCAACCACGTCTCTCGCTTATTAAGCGCTTTGACGTAGATGGCATCGATGAATCTTGGATAAGCGAATAGGCGGGCGAGCCGTTGGGAGCGCGGGGAAAGATCGTCTGGCGGCGCCTCGCGGCGAAGTCTGATGAAGGCATAGATCAAGAGCCCCACCGGTACCACCGCGAAATCAGCGAACACAATTTTGTCGTAGACTTCCAAGAGGTGCTCCGACACATTGCACCCCCCACTGCGTGAGGGATTGAAGGACTGCAGGTGTGGCTCCGCTCTTCAGCCGCCGAGTGACCTCATTTCGATAGAGAATCGGCTTCGTGTCGCGTTGGTGCCCAGGGCGGGAATCGAACCCGCACGCTCCTTTCGGTGCCCCGGATTTTAAGTCCGGTGCGTCTACCAATTTCGCCACCCGGGCAGGTGCCGCATTCTACCGTGCAACGGGCCGTGCCCCGCCGCTGCTGGGCGAGGCTATGAGACTTCATGTCCTGTCGGTGCCGGAGGTCGCCTGCGTGATGGCGCTTCGTACCGCGACGCTCATCTCCTGGGCGAGCTGGGGCAGATGGATTCCGGCGTGGGTGAGGCTCAGACTCCGTCCGCGGCCAAGCAGGCTCCACTCCAAGAGCAGCCGCGCCATGGTTCCCGAGACCCTGGCGCTAATCACAAAATCCGCTCCGGTGGCGCGCAGCACTGCTGCCGCGTGTTCGGGAGACGAGGACGCCGGCGCGGCGGCGTCAGCGAGCATCACGTCGCGCAGCGGGAGCACGGCGATGCCTGGGTCACCGGTAAGCGCATTGCTCACCAGAGTGGTCATCCCAAGCTCGAGCCAGCCGAGCTCGGGTATCGCAGTCGCGTTGCGAAACGGTAGCAACGCCACCCGTTCCGGCCGCTCGCCGGTCGTGCTGGCACGCAAATAGGGCGCCGGAACCTGCTCGGCAACTGTTTCTATGGTACCGATGAAGCGATAACCGATGCGATGCACCGTGCGCACCAGTCGGGGTTGACTGCCGGTATCGCCGATCACCCGGCGTATTTTCATGACCATGCGGGCCACGACACTCTCGGAGACGTAGGTGGTGCGCCAGATCGCGTCGAGCAACTCGTTCTTGCTTACCACGCGATCGCGATGCTCGATCAGATAGAGCAGGACATCAAAGGCGCGCGGACCTATCGGGGACACCTTGCGACAGAACAGGACTTCGCGGCTGGCCACATCGATCTCGCACGCACCAAAGCGAATGATGCGGATTGGATGAGCCAGGAGTGAGGAGTTCGAGGACTTGGTGTCTTTTGGTTTCATCGGTTTGCGACTGGCGCCGGCCCTGCCCGACTCGCTGGCCGAACAGCGTCGCCCCATGCAGCGTAATTCACGATTCGACGGCACAGATGTCAATTCGCGAATTGCCTGCGCGGACGGTGCGCCAGCCAACCAACGGTGCATCCCAAAGCGATTAGAATCGTGGCTCACCGGCCCGCCGGTCTTGTCCGCCCTGCCCTGAACGGGACTGCCAGATCATGTCAACGCCCTCATTGAGTCCCCTGCCCGCCCTGCGGACGTCCGCGGCATGGCGCGCCCTCGAATCTCACGCCCCAGCTTTGCACCGTCAGACGTTGCGCGATCTGTTCGCCGCCGATCCGCAGCGCGGCACGCGCCTGTGCGTTCAGGCCGGTGGTCTCGTACTCGACTACTCGAAGAACTGGCTGACGCCCGAGACGCTGCGCCTGCTTTTCGAGCTGGCCCGCGAGCGTGAGCTCCCCGCACGCATAGCCGCGATGTTCGCTGGCGCCCCGATCAACAACACCGAGGGACGGGCTGTGCTGCACGTCGCGTTGCGCGCGAACCCTGACGAGCGCTATCTGGTCGACGGGGTGAACGTCGTGCCCGAGGTGCACGAAGTCCTCGCGCGCATGGCCAGCTTCAGTAACCAGGTCCGTTCCGGGGCATGGCTCGGTTACAGCGGCAAACGCATCCGCTACGTGATCAACATCGGCATTGGCGGCTCCTACCTGGGGCCGGCAATGGCTTATGACGCTCTGCGTGCCTACTGTGAGCCTGCTCTTGAGACCCGTTTCGTGGCCAACGTTGACCCCGCGGAGTTCGCCGCCGCGACCGCCGGTCTAGACCCGGGCGAGGTTCTTTTTGTCATTGCCTCCAAAACCTTCACGACCCAGGAGACGATGACCAATGCGGCGGCCGCGCGGCGCTTTTGTGTCGGCCATCACGGCAACGAGGCCGCAGTCGCGCGCCACTTCGTCGCACTCTCGACCAATGAATCGGGAGTGCGTGAGTTCGGTATCGACCCGGCCAACATGTTCGGCTTTTGGGACTGGGTTGGGGGTCGCTATTCGATGGATTCGGCGATTGGCCTGTCGACCATGATCGCCGTCGGTCCCGAAAACTTTGCGCAGATGTTGCGGGGATTTCGCCAGATGGACGAGCATTTTCGCGTTACACCTTTTGAACGAAATCTGCCGGTTCTGATGGGACTCATCGGACTTCTCTACAACAATTTCTTTGACGCCCAGAGCTACGCGGTACTTCCCTACAGCCACGATTTGAGACGCCTGCCGGCCTACCTGCAGCAACTGGTTATGGAGAGCAACGGCAAATTCGTGACGCGCGGCGGGTCAGCCCTCGACTACCAGACCGCACCGATCCTCTGGGGTGAACCAGGCACCAATGCTCAGCATTCGTTCTACCAGTTGCTGCACCAGGGCACGCGCCTGGTGCCCTGCGACTTCATCGGTTTCTCCCAGAGCACAACCGACGATGACAGTCAGCACGAGCTCCTGATGGCGAACCTGTTCGCACAGGCGCAGGCGCTCGCCTTTGGCAAGACTGAGGAGGAGGCGCGTGCCGAGGGCATTTCGGAGGCACTGGCACTGGCGCGCAGTTATCCGGGCAATCGCCCAAGCAACGTGCTGCTAGCACGGCGCCTCACGCCTGAGGTGCTCGGGGAACTGATCGCGCTCTATGAACATTGCGTGTTCACCCAGGGCATGATCTGGGACATCAACTCGTTCGACCAGTGGGGCGTCGAGCTCGGCAAGGCCCTCGCTCAGAAAATATCCAAACAGATGGGTGCCGGCACCGCCGACGCCAAGCTGGATAGCTCGACAGCAGCACTGCTCGCGCGCTATCACGCGCAACGTAGCGAGCAGGCCGGCTAGAGCAGCGCCCAGCCTTGCCAGGTCCCGAGCGCATAGGCGAGGCCAATACCCAGGCAGACGAGCGAGCTCCACAGCCAGAATCCGCGGCTGCGACCCAGGGGATGGGCGATCAGCAACAGACCGGCGAGCCCACGCAGGAGGTAGATCGTCGAGATTACGCACAATGCCGCGCGCAGCAAGGGCAGGTGCGCGATGACCGAGGCACCTGACAGGGCATACAGCGCCCACACCAGCAGAAGCGCGGTGATAGCAAGCGTGGTTGCCGTGGCGCGCGGATCGCCGCGTTGCGCAAGTCGGACCATCCCCTCGCCCGCCCCGAAAAAGCGATACCAGGCTGCGCCAAACCAGATGCAGCCAAGATGCAGCAACGCGGCCAAGGCGCTGCAGGCGGCGCCCACGATCAGAAAGGCGCCGCCAGGCGAGACCAGCTGCGTGCCTGCGCTCAATGCTTTCCAGATCGATACACGTCGTCGATCTCTGCGGCGTAATGCTTTTCCAGATTCAGGCGCTTGATCTTCAGCGTAGGTGTCATGAGCGCGTTCTGTACAGTCCACTGCTCCAGGCTGGCGCGTACCACCCGCGGCACCGCATAGCGAGGAAAACTGCGGGTGGCCGCCTGAATCCGCTCTTCAAGGGCTTGCCGGACCGCTGGAATCGTCAAGCTGGCCGCATCGGCTGCGACGCCGAGTTCTTTCGCGAGCGCGGCCCACTGCTCGGCATTGAGGACCACGAAAGCCGAGATGAATGGTCGGTTTTCACCTATCACCATCACCTGGTCAAACAGGGGATCGACAGCAATCGCCAGTTCCAGATCCGCCGGTGCGATTTTCTCGCCGGTGGAAGTGACGATGATTTCCTTGATGCGTCCGAGAATCCGGATGCGACCATTCTCGATCGCGGCCTGGTCGCCGGTTCTCAGCCAGCCGTCTTCCATCATGGTGCGCGCGGTATCCTCCGGCCGCTTCCAGTAGCCGCGCATCACACTGGGCGCTCGCACCTGCAGCTCGCGGTTTTCCCCGATGCGCACCTCCACCCCGACAAGCGGCTTGCCAACCGTTTCAGGCCAGTTGTCATCTACACCATTGGCAGAAACGATGGGCGCCGTCTCGGTCATTCCATAGCCTTGCAAGAGCGGCAGTCCCAGTCCGAGAAAGCAC
>CAJCHO010000027.1 GCA_903970145.1 Mycobacteriaceae bacterium
CGCTCTTCCGATCTGGGGTTTCAGGCCTGGCGGGCGCCGATGCGGGAGCCTTCGGCGCTGGCTTGGTCATGGGCTCAGATTCCGAGCGTGGCTCAGGTTTCGCGCTCGGTTCAGATTGCGGACGTGCAGCTTCCGGTTTGGGCTCAGCCGATTTGGGTTCAGCCGCTGGCCTTGGCTCAGGCGCCGGCTTCGGGGCCGCAGCCGGACGAGGGGTCGGGCGCGGGGCCGACGCTGCGTGCGTTGCCGCTGGCGTCACCCTGGCGGCGGGTGGCGTGTCCTTGGGCTGGTAGTGGTAATTTGCCTTTTGCAGTGCCACCTGTTGGGCTGGCGCAGGATAGCGACTGCCGGTGTATTGACGCTGGTAGGTTGGCAGGGGCGCCGGAGCTGGCACGGCCTGGCGATTCCACTGGTCCCAGCCGCCACGTTGTGAGGCCCAGCTTTGGCCCCAGTGGTCACCCCAGCGCGGCGGCTCGTTACCCGCCCAGCCCGCGAAGAACGAAGGCGGCTGGCGGTAGTAGCTTACCGGGACGCGCAGAATAAACACCGGCACGGCGACCGGCTCGATGACCTGCCAGGGACCGTTGTACCAGGTTCCGGCATACCAACTGTCGTTCTGATAGACCCAGTACTGGCCATCGTAAAAAAAGTAGTTCAAGTCGCCGCTTGGCGCATAGTAAACCGGGTAATCGGGGATGATCTCAAGGCTTGGGAAACTCGGCATGCTAAAGGAGACACTCACCGAAGGCACGCCGATCTCCACGCCAACCTGGGCGTAGAGAGGTGCCAGCGGACAGAGCAGGATCGAAAGGGCTAGGATTTTGTGGCGCATTTTTTCCTCGTATCTTCTGGTTCTGGCGCGATTAGAAAAGATCGACGCGCCCAATCAAGCGCGCACCGGGCGCGTCGCTCCGTTTGAGAAACTCTGGCCCACCGGACCACTCGTGTCTGTTTGCCAGCACACTAAGACAAACCGGGATTTGGATTGCTTGATCAGTCGGATTGCGCAGTGCGGCACATACGGCTTTGGCAAACCTGGAAGCGTGCCATCGACGGGCAAAGCGCTCGCGGGCTTTCGCCAAGCACCAGG
The DNA here is from genome assembly GCA_903970145.1 of Mycobacteriaceae bacterium. GTDB lineage: Bacteria > Pseudomonadota > Gammaproteobacteria > Burkholderiales > Burkholderiaceae_D > CAJCHO01. The sequence goes on from CAJCHO010000027.1 coordinate 1,088, forward strand.
AATTTCCTGAACAGACGCAGTGCAGTTGCGAGGATTTAGTGAAGGCCTGTGATGCAACCGTGCGAGTCGACATCAATCGACTGTGCCGCCGGTTCACGGGGTAGTCCAGGCATTGTCAGGATGTCGCCGCAAATGACCACTACAAAACCAGCACCGGCTGAAAGCCGGACATCGCGGACATCCAGTCGGTGACCGTTTGGGGCGCCGCGCGCTTTAGCATCGGTTGAAAACGAGTATTGGGTTTTGGCGATACAGACCGGCAATCGACCATGCCCCTGTTGTTGCATCTGCTCGAGTTTGTGCTTGACGCGGGCGTGAGCCACTACTTCCTGTGCTCCGTAGACTCGGGTCGCGACCGACTCAATCTTGGACCACAAGGAATCTCCCGATTCATAGGCAAAGCGTATCTGGCTTGGTTCTTCACACAAGCTGGTGACGATGTTGGCCAGCCCAGTTGCGCCGGCTCCGCCTTCGGACCAGTGGCGTGCCACACTGACTTTGACTCCGAGCGTCGCGGCCTCGTGTTCGATCAACTCGAGTTCGGCCGCTGTGTCCTCCTGGCGGTGATTGATTGCCACCACGCAAGGCAGGCCGAAGCAATCGCGAATATTTCTGATGTGACGTCGCAGATTGACGATTCCCTCGCGAAGAGCTGGCAGATTCTCCATGTGCACCTGACCAACCTCCACGCCGCCGTGGTATTTGAGTGCGCGCACCGTTGCGACCAGCACGACAGCGTCGGGCCGCAGTCCCGATTCACGGCACTTGATGTCGATGAATTTTTCCATACCAAGATCGGCACCAAATCCTGCTTCGGTGACGACATAGTCGGACAGTTTGAGCGCACTGGTGGTCGCGATCACCGAGTTGCATCCGTGGGCGATATTGGCGAAGGGACCGCCATGCACAAATGCAAGATTGTGCTCAAGCGTCTGGACCAGGTTCGGGGCGAGGGCATCCTTGAGCAGGGCCGTCATTGCGCCGACCGCCTGCAGGTCGCCAGCATGGATTGCTCGTTGATCATATCCGTAGCCGACGACGATTCGCGACAGGCGCGCGCGCAAATCGGCGCGGTCGCTTGCCAGGCAAAAAATCGCCATCACTTCCGAGGCCGCGACGATGTCAAAGCCGTCTTCGCGCACGACGCCATTGGCAGCACCACCAAGCCCGATGACGATCTTGCGTAGCGCCCGGTCGTTCAAGTCGATGACGCGCCCCCAGGTGATCCGGCGCGGATCGATTCCGAGTTGATTGCCCTGGTGAATGTGGTTGTCAATCATCGCCGCGAGCAGGTTATGGGCAAGCGCGATTGCGTGGAAGTCGCCAGTGAAGTGAAGATTGATATCTTCCATCGGTACGACTTGCGCCATCCCTCCCCCGGTGGCGCCTCCCTTCATGCCGAACACCGGTCCGATCGAAGGCTCGCGCAGGCAGACGATGGCTTTGCGGCCAATCCGATTAAGAGCGTCGGCAAGGCCGATAGAAGTGGTGGTCTTGCCCTCTCCAGCCGGGGTCGGAGAAATCGCCGTTACCAGAATCAGCTTGCCATTGGGCCGGTGCTCGAGCCCGGCCGCGTACTCCAGCGAGAGTTTGGCCTTGAAGCGACCGTAGGGTTCGAGAGCCTCTTGGGGAATTGATGCGAAGCGCTGGGCGAGCTCGAGAATGTCGGTCTTTTGTGCCGCTTGTGCAATCTCTATGTCGCTTCTCATGGTCTCCCCAGGGTGGTCGGTCCGCAGCGCCGGGACCTGGCGCGCCCGCCAATTCTACGTTACCTGACCGGTGACATCGGCCATCGCACGGTCGTTGGAAATGCGTCTCACTGCAAAGCATTAGTCTGGTTCGCGCGAATCCCACACTGGCATGGAGTTCGCTTACGAATCCTGCTTTCGTAGTGGATAATGCGGCAGGCGGGCCGAGCATTGGCTGTCTCGGACGGATTCGATCATGGAGAGTATCGGGTTGGACGGGCGATACAGGGTGTTCCGGGGTGGCTCGTGGCCGGTGTGGAGCAGCGATGCATTGGCCTGAGTTCACCGTACACCTGCCCAGTTGGGTACTGTTTCTCGACATGCTCGAGATCGCGTTTTCTTCGCCCCAGCAGCTGGTCGCGCACCTGGCGGCGGCGCTGGGTATCACGCTGGTGGCGGCGAGCGCTATGGTCCGTACCATGTTGCCTCTGCGCTGGCTCGCGGTGGGCAGCAATCTGGCGCTTATCGCCTACGGTGCCCTGCACCCGGCAATGATCACCATGTTGATCGCCTTCGCGCTTCTGCCCGTAAATATCTTCCGCGTGATCGAAATAACGCGCCTGACGCGTCGCGTGCAGCGCGCCAATGTGGCCGCCGACATGGCTGAACTGTGGCTCAGGCCGCACATGAAGGCGCGCCACCTCAAGGCCGGTCATGTGTTGTTCAACCGCGGAGACATCGCCCAGCATCTCTATCTGCTTGCCGAAGGCGAGATGGAACTCGTCGAGATCTCTCACACCCTCGAGATCGGACGGATTTTTGGGGAAATTGCGATATTCTCGTCAAACCACATGCGCACCCATAGCGTGCGCTGCGTCACCAAGTGCACCGTGCTCGAAATCCACGAAAGTACCGTGCGCCAGCTTTACTACCAGAATCCCGCGTTCGGATTTCACCTGATCGGCCTATTGGCCAGTCGTCTGGGTGCCGATGTCGAGCGCCAGCGAAACGAGCAGCTTGCAGAAGCGGTACAGTCTGCGGCCCGGCACTCGGATGCGCTCGACGAGCCTGCTCCTAAGGCGGCACGGTCCGCCTAATTCGCCTGGTAGCGCGCCTGAAGGATGCGCACACGAAAGCTCGCGGCGCCCGGGTGATCGATCCTCAAGAGCAGCAATCGCACCGTTTGCGAGATCAGCGCGAGTGGATAAGTCGCCCTCATCAGGTCGCCGATCATGCGCAACTCGGCGCGCATGCCGCGCCAGTAGCCGAGCTTTTCTGTCTTGCGTGCCTGGGTAACCTGCGGCCAGTGCGTTACTGCGACCGGGAGGCGGCGCGCGATGATCTCGCGATTCATGAACATTTCGATGCCAAAGCGCGGCAAGGCGCGAATTTCCTTTAAGGCTTCACTCATCAGGTCCTTGGGTACCACTCGCTCGCCGGAGACGAAATCCAGACCGATTGCGCGAAAAATCAGCAAGCTGTTGCGACGCAAACTGATGCTCACCAACGCCTTGCCGTGGATCACCGGGCTGATAAGCGCAGTTATGTCCTGGCTGGTCAGACCCTTGAGGTCGGCATCGAGCAAGAGCAGATGGGCGTGGCTGGCCGCTGTCACGCCGGTCGCCATGGCCGCGCTCTTGCCAAGATTATTAGGATGCGAGACCAGGCGCACGCCGGGGAATTGCCTCACGACATCGGCCGTGCTGTCGCTTGAGCCATCGTCGACGACGATCACTTCATCGATCAAGGGATGTGAGCTGACCTGGCGCAGGCCCACTGCAATTCGCGGGGCCTCATTGAAGGCACAGATGATGCAGGTGATGCGGGCTTTGCTGGAGGAGTGGGGACTAAGAGGCACGCCTGCCTCGGGTCGGAGGGGGAAGTTTCTCCTGACGACCTAATGTGGCCATCACGCGGTCAGACGTCCAGCAAGTTTCGATGGGCGTACGCATGTTCGCCAACAACTGTAGCCCACTTATCTTTCAGGCCTGTTTCAGGCGCGCGCCCGGGCGCGCCTGAACTTGCTCAATAGCGGCTTGGTGGTCCCAACTGCCCGATCGCGGCTCGGACATATCCCTGAGGCGCGTATTCGCCGGCGAGAGTGGGCAGGATGTGCGTCCAGGGCAGCTCCATGTGCTCATGATGCACGCGGTGAAGATTGTGGCGCAGCACCAGAACCGCCGCCCAGCCGGGCAGTCGGAAGTTCTTCGCTGCAGCATTCCCACGTCCCGGCACACCGTGATGCGGCAGATTGTCCAGTAGCGAATAGACGAAGGCGCGACCCAACAGTCCGATCACTAGTAGCGGCCAGAATTCGCCGTAGCGCATAAAGGCCAGAATAATGATTGCCAGCGCGAGAAGCGAATCAAAGCGAGCCCGCAGCATTTTTCGTGGATTGCCGAACCACCTCAGACAGCTCGCCCGGATTGCGGTGCTCTCAGGATCGTTGCCTCCAAACGGCCGTGCGATCAAGCGACCGCGCACGCCCAGCGGCACGAACGCCAACAGGCCCATCAGGATAGTGAACAGATAGTGGCCGCACAGCAGGTGCCCATAGTGGCGGGCATAGGCAAGCACCATGGATTCGCCAGGCTTGATTCGATCCGGTCGATCCTGATCGTGCCCGTTAAACCGATGATGCATCAGATGGCCAAACTGAACCAGGTCGAAGGAAAATCCGAGAAGCACCGTCAGGGCGCGAGCGCAGATTCGATTGCGGCGGTAGTTCGTGGCGAGTCGGCCATGAATTCCCTCGTGCACCAGGCCCCAGTGTGTCGGTGTGATCAGTACAAAAACCGGCAGCAAGCAGAGCCATTGCGAAGGACTGTGAATTTGCTCTGGCACCGGGGCAAACAGAAATAAGGTGTCAAGGCCGACAACCAGCGCGGCGAGCGCCGCGTTAGCTGCCACGGGCACGCGTAGGGCGGTCTTGTCGGTTTGATCGGTCAAGTGGTCTGGATTTGCGCTATTCATTGAGACGGCCCTTCAGCTCTGTAAAAGCAGTTTGACTCTATCTTCGAGTCCTTTCAACTCCATGACCTTGCGGGATCAATCAAGCGGGGTTCTGCTGACTGGGGCCATCACTCGGGGCCGCCGACGATCAAGTCGCATCCTGCGTTCACTCACGACGCCGCGGCGCGTCGCACCTAACTGTAAAAGCCTTAGGCACAACTAAGACAAATAATGTGTTGATATGGGGTCCATTACTAGTAAAGGTTGTCCGGATGCGGCACAATTCGGCCATTCGTGCGATCGGGCTCGACGGTTTAGACTTGATAATCAACAGACTCAGATCGCTGCACCCGACTCTCTCTCTTTCGCTGGGTGCGCTCATTCTTCTGACCGCCTCCGGCGCCCGGGCATACGGGCTCGGCGAGGTTCAGGTGCGCTCATATCTGGGCGAGAATCTGCGCCTGACGGTTCCTCTGACCGGTACCAGTCCCGATGACGCCAATTGCGTCTCGGTCAAGCCCAGCAGTGACGAGATGCCGCCCCCGCGCAATACTTCGGTGGCCATCATTGGCCAGGGCCAGGCCGTGTTGCTCGAGATCACCAGTACACGACCGGTCTCGGATCCCGTAATCGGGCTGCGCGTCACGCTCGGATGCGGCGCTGCGGTTACGCGCGACTTCGTCATTCTGCTCGATCCCCGACCGCTCGTGGCTCCGGCGCAGGAGCCGGCAGCGAATCCGCCGCTACCGTCCGTCCCGGCAAGCTCACAAGCCAAGGGCAGCCTGGCAAGCGCCGCGACTGGCGTTAGTGCACACCCGGCGGTGCCTAGCCGCTCATTGGCAAGAGCACACCGGAGTGCGGCCGTTGCACCCAGCAACGGCTTGGCCCAGACTCTGGCGCCGCGTCATACCAAACCCGCGCCAGTGGCAGCCCCCGAAAGACCGCCGGGTCGCGACCGACTGGTACTCATGCACGATCTGGACAGCCCGGCACTGAGCCTGGATGACCACGTAACGCTGGGTGCGAATTCGGGCGATGCTGACGAGGCCCAGGTCCGCGAACTGCGCGAAGACCGGGCGAAATTGCGCGCCTTCCTGGAGGGCAAGGATCCGGCGATCGTCCCAAGCGAGCGCGAGGTGGCGCTGCAAAAGCAACTTTCGGAACTGGCACGTACTCTGGGCTCGGTACGCTCTCAAATAAACGAAGTGCGCGAGCGTAATCAGCAGCTCGAGGCCAACAAGTGGCCCGGTCTGCTGTCGTGGGCGCTTGGGGCCGTCGCGCTGGCTGGAATTGTGCTTGCACTGTGGCTGGCGCGTCAGACGCGCCGACTCGAAAAAGCGCGTGCTTCGGGCGCGTGGTGGGAACAGGGTGCCCCGGAACCGGTTGCGCCGGCTGGCGCCGCGGTGCGCGCTGTCGAAGCTCGTGTGCCTGCTGCTTCGACGGCCGACGTGCGGCCGCTCGATCAGGTGCCACACACCGTTCCGCGAATCGGCGTGCCTGCGCCGACGGGCATCGTGGTGGTCGAGGAAGAAATCAGTGCCATGCCCGCGGTGAGTACGGTACGCGCCGCTGTCGATGCGGCCGGTCTGCCGCACACCCAGGAGACCTCGCCTGCGACCGCATCAGCCGCGGAAGTCCCCGTAGAGACGCGCAAGGCGACCCGCAGCGACAACTTTGGCAAGACCACCTCGATCCCCTTCGGCGTGGTCTCGGTGATTGGGTCGCTCGATGAGCAAATCGACTCCCGGCCCCCCGCGGTTCCCGTAAAGCTGGATCTCGAACTGGATCTTCCACCAGCCAGTAAGGCCCAGGAGGAAGCCATCAGTGAACCCCCAATCGGGCCTCACGCGCCGCTGCCGCCGCTGCCAGGGGCTTTGGCGCCACAGGCGGTGGACTCAGCCGCTGATCGGGAGGGCGTGCTTGAGGGTGGGCGCAATCCAGATCACATGCTCACACTGGAGGAGCAGGCCGAATTACTCAAGCGCGATCCGGTCGATCTGCGCGAGCAACTGCTCAGATATGCACTGGCCGTCGAGCAGGTCGATGCGCTCGCGGCGGATCATCCCAAGGCAATCGCGTTGCTGCGCGAACACGTGCTGCGTGACGAGCAGGCACCCACGCTGATGTGGTTGCTGCTGCTGGGACTTTATAAGCAGATCAACAAGCGCCCGGTCTATGAGGCGCTTGGCGAGCACTTCGCACGACGCTTTCATCGCAACATGGTCCCCTGGGACATGACGGTGGAGTCGCGCGCGGCCCAGACCGGGCTGGCCAGCCTGCCCGAGTTCGCAACAAGACTGCGCGAGCACTTTGGCACCCCTGCAGGACTTGAGATGTTGCGCGCAGCGGTGTGTGATCGGGATCAACCCGATTCAGTGGTCTTCGATATGACCCTGCAACGCGAACTGATGGATATGTGCAAGAAGTATCCGAATCCAGCCTGAGCCGCAATGCACCATGGCGCGCCCGCGTCCGAATCTGCCGGTGGTGCGCTGCGCGAACGATCGCTGGCGGCTGGTCAATTCTCGCACCTCTGGTTACTATCGCCCACGCGACGATGGTCATATGAAGGCCCTTGCGCGCGCTTTACTGAGCAAGGAGGAGGACCATGTCCGGGCAGACCCTGACCAGGACCCTGCAAGCGGCTGTCGATGCCGGCGCGCAGGAGATCGCATACGTAACTCCGACCCGTAGCTGGACCTTTCGGGAGGTCGATGACGAGTCCAGCCGCGTCGCGCACGGGCTTCTCGCACTGGGGCTTGCCCCCGGTGATCGCGTCGCCTGCCTGACCAAGCACACGGCAGAGTGCGTCGTTCTGACGCTCGCGGCCTGCAAGATCGGCGCGGTCTGCATGCCGGTCAACTGGCGCCTCGCACCGCCGGAGATCGAGTTCATCATCAGCGATGGCCAGGCCGTATTCCTCATGGCCGATCAGGCCTTCCTGCCGCTGATTGCCCGGGTCGATCTGCCGGGGATCCGCAAGACGGTTACGACCGATGACGCGCAGGGTCCGCTCGGCTTTGCCCACTGGCGCAGCGCCTACCCCGAGCGGGCACCCGGGTATGAGGCGCGCAGTAGCAGCACCGCGCTGCAGCTGTATTCCTCGGGCACCACCGGCTTGCCCAAGGGCGTCGAACTGAGCCACGATAACCTGCACGCGCTGTTCTCATCGAACGGCCACTATTTCGATTTTGATCGCACGGGCATCCTGTTCAACGCCTTGCCGACCTTCCACATCGCCGGCATCGGCCTTGGTCTTTTGACCATCGCCACGCTCGGACGCACGGTGCTGTATCCGGATTTCGATCCGCCGCGCATCATTTCGGGCATCGCCGAGCACGGGATTACCCACATGTTCCTGGTTCCGGCGATGATTCACGCACTCCTGGCAAGTCCCGATGTCGAAGCGGCCGACTACTCGTCGCTTCGAACGATGGCTTACGGCGCTTCGCCAATCAGCGAAAAGATTCTCGTGAGCGCAATTCGGACCTTCAAGTGCGCCTTCCTGCAGGTCTACGGACTGACCGAAACCTCGGGCTCGGTGACCTTCCTGCCACCCGCGGATCATGATCCCGAGGGACCGCGGGCCTACCTCCTGCGCTCGGCCGGCAAGCCGGGGCGCAATATCGGAGTGCGCGTCGTTGATGCAGCGGGGATCGATGTGGGCGAAGGGACAGTCGGAGAGATCTGGATCCACTTTGCCGGGAACATGAATGGCTACTGGCGCAAACCCGAAGCCACCGCGGCAGCCTTTCCCGAGGGGCGAGCCGACGGCATCGGCTGGTTCCGCACAGGCGACGCTGGCTACCTGCGCGAAGGTTATGTATTCATCCACGACCGGATCAAGGACATGATCGTGTCGGGCGGCGAGAATATCTATCCGGCTGAGGTCGAAAACGCCCTGATGAAACATCCAGCCGTAGCGGATACGGCGGTCATCGGGGTACCTGACGAGCGGTGGGGAGAAGCGGTCAAAGCTTGCGTCGTCCTGCGGCCAAACGTGAGTGCCAGCGGCGAAGAGATCATCGCATTCTGTCGCGAACAGATCGCGCACTTCAAGTGTCCACGCTCAATCGATTTTCTGAACAGCTTACCGCGCAATCCGAGCGGCAAGCTCCTGAAGTTCCAATTGCGCGCTCCCTACTGGGAAGGTCGCGAGCGCCAGGTCAACTAGGCGGCGCCCGGATCGACTCGGTCGCGCGGCACCGCCAACAGATACTCGTCGATGGAGCGATCGATGGCTCGTACCATGACGAGGAACTCGACACGGCGCCCGTAAAAGTCTGGCTCGACTCGCCGTCGCACGATCTGGTAGCCGCTGGCCTGCCAAAACCGCACAGCGCGCTCGTTGCCAACCAGTACTCCGAGGCGCATCCAATGAGCCCCGCTGTGGATCGCCCAATCATGCAGCGCGTCGAGGACCGCGTGCGCCAGACCGCTGCCGTGATGCCTGGTTGCGATTATGTACAGGCCAATGTGCCAGACACCCGGTGCGAGCAGGTCCTCTACTATCGAGGCAATTCCGATAAGCTCGCCATTCTGGGTCTCGAGACCAAGATTGTTGATGCGTCCATAGGGCATATCGGCTGGCGGCACCGAATCCAACCACTCGCGCGCATAGTGCGGTGGGACGGCACGTCCTTCAACCGCGCGCGCATACTCTGGGTTCTCCTCAAGAAAACGCTGGATGCGCGTCACATCGTGCGGCAGCGCGGGCCGGGCGCAGCCCTCACCCCAGACAAATAGCGCGACTCCTTCACTCGCTGGTCTAGGCATATCGATAGTTCGCAGGGCGCCGGTAGCTCCTTCAGGCGAGCGCCTCGGTGATGTCGTAGACCCAGTTCAGGGACTCAAGCAGCTCCGCGTTGACGGTCGCATCGTCAAGACCGCACAGCGCCGCGCGCCGTTCCAGTTCATCGCGGTTGCCGACCTCAGAGGCGATTGCCAGGGCGAGCAGGTCGGCATAGGGCCCTGCGGATTCGAGCAGCGCATTGCGAACCGTTTGGCCCACCGTGACGCGCGCCAGGATCTCGCCGATCGGCTGGCCGAGTATTTGATCGAGCAATGAAAACAGTCCCGTGAGAAACAGGTCATCGGTGCTAGGAGCCAGTGGCGGGCAATGACTACCGAGCCGCTCCATGAGGCGTGCCCGCACCAGCGCCTGCTCGGTCAGCGAGCGCTCCGAGACTCCCGGGTTCTTGAAGTCGAATAGGAGGAGCGACAACCAGCGATAGAAGCGGTCTCGGCCGAGAATCATCAGACCCTGTTCGAGCGAGGTGATGGTGCTCGAGAAACCCATGCCAGCTGAATTGATGTAGCGCAAAAAGCGATAGGTGAGCACGGCGTCCTGTTGTAGCAGGTGGGCCAGTTCTGTTCCTTCGGCATCGCCGCGCAAGCTGTTGAGCAGGCGGATCAGATGGGCACGATTGATTTCGCTTTCCGGAACGCGCCAGTTCTCGCGTCGCGTGATGAAAGGTCCGGAAAAGTAATTAAACCCAAGTCGAAAGCAGTGCTGGAATTCGTCGAAACTCGCGAGCCCGTAGGCAGACAGGAGCAGCTTGGGGCCCGCAGCGCGCTCCTGGCGTCTTAAGGCATCAACCAGTGCCGAGAGCTCCAGTCCGTCGAATTGACTGGTGGCGATCTGGATGTATTCGCATAAGGCCATCGCGGGATGCGCCGTCGCCCCTTTCTCGCGAATCGACCAGCCGAGTTTGTGACCACGCTGGCGGGCACCATCGATGATGGTCTTGAGCGCCAAGGCGTCGGACGTATCCTGCGCAGTTGCTTCGAGAAGCAGCACGGTATTATCGACCGGCAATTTATTGAGCCGCGCGCTGGCGATGGTAGCCGGCGACAATCCGACGAAGGCGAGACGCTTGCTAGTGAGCTTTGCACCCGCGCTCAGCGCACCCACCAACAGATCGTCGTGTACCTGGCGCGCCGCAGCGCGCTGATTCGCAAAGCGTGATTGCAGGCTTTCATCAAGGCTGAAGATATAACCCGCAGTGCGCTCATTGCGTCCGAGCGCGGCTTGGCGGTTGACGAAGGCTGGTGGTGCTGCGGCCGGCTCCTCGGCCTTCGGCGGCTCCGACGCTTGTGCATGCCGGTCGGGACGCGCTGGCGGCGCGGATGCCACCGGGGGCTTGGGGCCGAACAGTGACTTGAAAAAATCGCGCATGCGTTTCCAGGAAGGCTGGTGTGCAATTGTCGCAGACTTCACCGCCTGCGGCGCGCCGCTTGCGCTGACTGCGAACTAGAACGAAGACAGCTCGGCCACGCGCTGGTCGTGATCAAACAGGGTTACGCGGCACTCGGGGTACGACGAAACTCGTCCGGTTAGGACGAGGCCGCTCGTAAATTCGATCGGCTCGCCGGGACGAAGGGTGTGCGGCGCGGCTTGCCGGTGGATTTGCACGGTGAACGAGCCATTGGCGTTGCATCCGGCAATCTGGAGCTCATTCAAAGCGTCGATGTACTCCCTTTGCTTTTGCTCACTGATGGGCTCCTTGCCCTGCAGAATTTTTCCTCGGGGTGTCGGGCGAGTGGACGGGTCGCTGGAGAATTTGGGCTCGGAGGCGGTCGGTGCGGGAGTCTCGCCGGGAGTCAGCTGCACCGGATCTCCCGCGGCATCCACGGAATGCGGCGCGCTGTGAGTGGATTGCGCAAGCGGGTTCAGTTGCGGCGGCACAAGATGGGGGATCGACAATAGCTCCTCGCCGCGCAGCGACAGAAATGCGATCAAGCCGATTGCGACGGCGGCGACAAGCAAACAGACGGTCTTGGCCATGGAGTAGGAGTGCGGGGGCCAGTCCGGGCAAAGGATGGCTCGTCGGCGCAAACCGCGATTCTAGACTGAGCCACGGCAAACTCAAACCGGCCCGCTCTGGATGCCCTCGAGTGCCGGTGCAAGCCGCGTGCGCACAAGCCTGCGATTGACCCGCAGACGGCGTATCATGGAGCTTGCCAAAGGACGGGCGCAATGTGCCAGCGCTTGCGCCGAGTGGCCTCGGCCAGCCAATCTGACTGGCCGCGAGAGCCCTCAGACTGGCCGTCCCTGTCTGGCGCAGCAAGGACTCGAGTGTGTACGCCAGCACTGGCGTGCCTGAAATCAAAGGTAAATAATGGAACAGACACTGCCCCTAGCAGTTTCTTCAATCGACTTAGCTGCGGCGCGCGCGGAATTGCCTGGCCAGGAGATCTCGCATGAGGTTTTGCTGGAGAAATACGCGAAGGGTACCGAGCGGGATGTCCACGACGTGCGTCGCCGCGTCGCCCGCGCGCTGGCTTCGGTCGAGGCGGAGGACAAGCGCGGACACTGGGAGGCGCGCTTTCTCGAGGCCCAGGAACGCGGATTTGTGCCAGCCGGGCGGATCAATTCAGCCGCCGGCACGGAGATCCAGGCGACTCTCATCAATTGCTTCGTGCAGCCGGTCGGGGATTCGGTTTCCGAGGATGTCGATGGCAAGCCGAGCATCTACAAGGCCGTCGCGCAGGCCGCGGAGACCATGCGACGCGGTGGCGGGGTGGGCTACGACTTCTCGACGATCCGACCGGCCGGTGCCTGGGTAAGCAAGACCGGATCGAGCGCATCCGGACCGGTTTCTTTCATGCGCGTCTTCGACGCTTCGTGCGCTACGGTCGAGTCGGCCGGAGCGCGTCGTGGCGCCCAGATGGGCGTATTGCGTTGCGATCATCCGGATCTCGAGAAATTCATCCACGCCAAGGATCATGGCGAGCTCACCAACTTCAACATCTCGGTTGGTGTGACCGACGCTTTCATGCGTGCTGTCGAGGACGATGAATGGTTTGACCTGGTCCACACCGCGAAACCGGTCGCCGCCCTGATCCAGGCAGGTGCCCACCAGCGTATTGACGGCAAATGGGTTTACCGCAAGATGCGCGCGCGCGATTTGTGGGACCAGATCATGCGCTCGACTTATGATCATGCGGAACCGGGGGTACTGTTCATCGACAGGATGAACGAGGAAAACAACCTGCACTACTGCGAACGCATTGAGGCGACCAATCCCTGCGCCGAGCAACCCCTGCCCGCATATGGCTGCTGTGATCTGGGTTCGATCAATCTGACCGGATTCGTGCGCGACGGGTTTTCACAGGCGGCAAGCTTCGACTTTGCTGCTTTCGCGGATACCGTTGCGGTAGGCGTGCGCATGCTGGATAACGTGCTCGACCTTACCTACTGGCCGCTGGCCGAGCAGGATGCCGAATCGCGCGCCAAGCGCCGCGTGGGGCTTGGCTATCTTGGCCTGGGCAGTGCGCTGATCATGCTTGGCCTGCGCTACGACTCAGAGGAGGGCCGACAGACCGCGACTGAAATAACGCGCGTAATGCGCGACGCTGCCTATCGTTCGTCCATTGATCTGGCCCGGGAGAAGGGTGCTTTCACTCTGTTTGATGCAAGCGAGTATCTTTCCAGCGGTTTCGCCCGGCGCCTGCCGGAAGACATCCGCGACGCCATTCGTGTCTCCGGAATTCGCAATTCGCACATTCTGTCGATTGCACCGACGGGCACCATTACGCTGGCATTTGCGGACAATGCCTCCAATGGCATCGAGCCGGCATTTTCCTGGACCTATGAGCGAAAAAAGCGCATGCCTGACGGTAGCTATCGAAGCTATGAGGTCGCTGACCATGCCTGGCGCTTGTACCGCCACCTCGGTGGGGATCCCAAGGAGTTGCCTGCCCAGTTCGTCAGCGCCCTGGAGATGTCCGCGCGTGACCATATGCTCATGCTCGAGGCGGTTCAACCTTTCATCGACACCTCGATCAGCAAGACCGTCAATGTGCCGGCCGATTATCCCTACGAGGAGTTTCAGGATCTCTACCTCGAAGCGTGGCGCGCCCGCTTGAAGGGTCTCGCGACCTACCGCCCTAACGCCATCCTCGGGGCAGTCCTCTCGGTTGCGGGGAGTGCCGCAAATTCTTCTGCCGTGATGCCCGATGAAGATCCGCTGCGCAAGCAATTCGACGGCCGCCCCCCTGGCGAACTCGAGGGCGTCACCTCGAAAGTTGAATATTTCACCTATGAGGGCAAGAAGGCGGTCTACCTGACGGTGAATTTCATGCAGGCCGACGGCGTGCTTGACGGCCAGCGCGTCGCGGTCGAGCGACCGGTGGAGTTTTTCATGCCTGCCGGCCAGCGCAGCGAGGGCCAGCAGTGGATCACCTCGACCATGCGTCTGCTGTCACGCGTTGCTCGATCAGGCGGTTCGATCGCGCGAACTCTTGCGGACATGCGCGAAGTGGTGTGGGACAAGGGGCCGGTCCGCTGCGGGTATGTGCTGCGCGATGATGGTGTCACCCAGGTTCCGCTGCATCATGACTCGGAAGTTGCAGCAATTGCCTATGCCCTGCAGTGCATCCTGCAGGGCCGGGGATTTCTCGATGGCGAAGGCAATCAGGTTCCGGTGAGTCGGCTTGCGAGCGCTGCGGCTGCCGGGCGGCCCCAGGCAGTTGCGGTCGATCTCATGGCCAAGCCTCCACTGACTGCGGGCGCAGGCGTGTCGCTTGGCACCGGCAAGAAATGTCCTGAATGCGGGGCGCATCAGCTGCATCGGGTTGACGGTTGCCAGAAATGCGCGGCCTGCGGCTACGTCGGCAATTGCGGCTAGGCGCACCCGGTGCCGGACTTTGCGCCGGCTGAGTGCAAATCAAGGGGCGCCGCGGGCGCCCCTTGCCAGCGTGCAAGCATTTGAACTCAGGGACGTCCGCGATATCCCGGTTCCGGCTCCCAACGCCCGGGTTCGTAATGATGCTGGTTACCGCGTACTTCCCAGTGATCCGGCGCCCAGTGATAACCCGGACGCGCCGGCGCCAGATAGCCACGACGCCAGACGTGCGTGCCATGGACCCATTCCCAGTAACCCGGCGCCCAGATGTAACCCGGGGGTACGACTGGGACTGCTTCGTAGCGTGGCGGTGGTGGCGGCACGCCAATATCGATGCTCACGCCGACTTGCGCCTGCGCAGGCAGAGATAGCGTTGCGCTGCTGATCACGAGCAGCGCAGCAAACAATGAACGGGCGTCGGTGAACCCGATTGTGCGGCGAGGCGTCCCTGCAGCTAGCTTTTTCATCGAAGACTCCTTGTGATTGGAAGACAAGCTATCTGAGACTTTACAGTGGCGCGGGGTTTGATGGTCGGGTAATCGATGCGATCAACTTGTTCAAACGCGCACAAGATTCGAAAATTTGTTTCATTGTGCTACACGGCCAGGTCCGTTGCGTGATCTTCGTCACACAACTGGCATCTTGGCCCAACCTATAATCGCGCCAACGCTATTGAAGCGGCCGCGCGATCGCAGGCCCGATGAGGGACCTCGTCGCGCGTTCCGGGCCCAAGAGAGCGGGGGAGTATCTCGATGGATACGGACCTGTCCCGAATGCAGACATACCGGCGCCTGGCAAATCAGCTGACAGTCAGGCGTGAGCCTTGCACGATGCTCCTCGCACTGGCTCTTGCTGCCTGCGGCGGTGGAGGAGGAGGTGGTGGTGGCGGCTCAGGCGGGGGCGGCAGCGGCACCTCGACCGGGGGTGGCGGCGCACCACCCAGTGGCAGCGGCGCCGTCGCGTTGCCGGTGATCAGCTACTACAACGCGGCGCCGGACGTGATCAATTCAGGTGCCGGCAGCACGCTGCTCTGGTCGGTGTCCGGGCAGACCAGCCTGTCGATCAACCAGGGTGTCGGCTCGCTCGCCAACGCGACCTCGAGCCGCGCGGTCGCGCCGGGCGCAACGACCACCTACACGCTTACGGCGAGTAACGCGGGCGGCTCCACGATCGCGACCGCGACAGTCACGGTCGGCGCGCTCGCCATCGCCTACGCGACGGTAGCCGCTGCGGATCTGGGGCCTGCGGCCAGTACCAACGGCGATATCCCGTTTCCCCACGGCAACGCGATCAATACCGATATCTCAGACACCGCGACCTATCCGGTCGATCCCAACTCGACGGCGATCATAAATTCGATCGGGCCTTCGACTGGATTACATCCGGACTTCGGACCTTTTCCCTACGGCATCCCGTATATCGTGGTGGACTCGGCGCAGCCGCTCGTCACGGTAACCATCAATCCCAGTACCGGCTATCCCAGCCAGAGCGATATTGCACCCATGCCGATTCCGCCAGACGTGCCCATAGAAGGCGGCGCCAACAGCGGCGGTGACAGCCACGTCCTGGTGGTTGATAGGAGCAACAATCAGCTCTATGAGATGTGGCACGCCGCAGCCGCGGCAGACAACAACTGGACCGCCGATCAATCGTCGATCTTTACCCTTACGCAGAATAACTGGCGCCCGAGCTTCGCGGGCCAGTGCGACGTGACCAGCGCCGACGCGGCTGGCTTGCCAATTTTCCCGCTGCTGGTGCGTTACGACGAAGTCGCGTCGGGCACCATCCATCATGCGATTCGCATGACCGTTGCCAATAGTCGCGCCGCTTACGTAGCGCCTGCGGCACATTGGGCCTCTTCATCGTCGAGTCAGAGCCTGCCGCCGATGGGAACGCGCCTGCGACTCAAGGCGAGCTACACCATCCCAAGCCAATTCAGCCAGGCCTCGCAAACCATATTGCGCGCCATGCAGACCTATGGCCTGATCGTCGCCGACAACGGCTCGAACTGGTACTTCACCGGAGCCACAGATCCCCGCTGGGGCCTGCCAGCCAACAATCCCCTGATCGATACCCTCGTCACCGAACTCAAGACGGTAAGCGGCGACAACTTCGAAGTGGTCCAGTTGAACAATGTCGTGAGTTCCTGCCCCCCGTAGGAGCGTCCGATCGGCTGGTGGTCGCGCGACTGCGGACCACCAGCGGCTAGGTGCGCATCGCGGTCCAGCCTTGCCAGCCATTGGCGCGCAGCATGCATGCCGGGCAACTGCCGCAGCCGTAGCCCCACTCCCACCTCTTGCCGCGCTCGCCGAGATAGCAGGTATGAGAATGATCGATGATGATTTCGGTGAGAGCTGGGCCGCCGAGTTCGTCTGCGAGCGCCCATATTCGGGCCTTATCGAGCCACATAAGCGGCGTTTGCAGAGTGAATTGGCCGAGGGTGCCAAGATTGATGGCAGTTTCAAGTGCGCGCAGGGTGGCGTCGCGACAGTCGGGATAACCTGAGTAGTCTGTCTCGCACATTCCGCCTACTAGGGCGTGCAGGCCGCGCCGATGGCCGAGGGCGGCCGCGAAGGTGAAAAAGAGCAGGTTGCGTCCCGGCACGAAGGTGTTGGGTAGTCCATTGGCCATCGTTTCGATGGCAACTGTCTCGGTCATCGCCGTGTGGGACACGGCCCCGAGGGTACGCAGATCGAGCAGGTGGTCTGCGCCCAGGCGGGCACCCCAGTTGGGAAAATGGGCACGCATCTGCTCGAGGATGGTAGTCCGGCACGCGAGTTCAACGGCGTGACGCTGACCATAGTCAAAGCCCAGGGTTTCGACCCGCGCAAAGCGATCGAGCGCCCAGGCAAGGCAGGTAGTGGAATCCTGGCCGCCGGAGAAAAGGACCAGGGCTGCCGCGTCCTCGGGGGTTTCGGTTGGGCTCATGTTGTCGACGCCAGGCCCGGCAAGAAGCGCTGGGCCAGATGGGGCGGGCAGGGTGGATTGTACCGTGTACCGCAGGGGGCTCGCAGCGCGCTCAATCCCGCTACACTGCACCCATGTCCGAAAACTTCGCTGAACCGCTGTCGCTTGACACGATAAGCAGCTACCACGCCCACATCTATTTCCATGGCGCCACGGACCGCGCACTCGCCGCGCAATTGCGCGAGCGTATCGCTGAGCGCTTTGCGGTCGCACTGGGGCGCTGGCACGAAGCAAGCGTCGGGCCGCACTCAGCGCCGATGTACCAGGTGGCATTTTCCCGGTCACTTTTTTCGTCTTTCGTACCCTGGCTGATGCTCAATCGCTGCGGTCTGTCGATCCTCGTGCATCCCAACACCGATGATGTTTTCGAAGATCATTTCAGCCACGCGCTGTGGCTCGGGACGCCGCTTACCTTGCACCGCCGAGCGCTTGAGGGAGCGGCGAGCGAACCCGTCGAAGCACCGATTCCCAATACCACGCCGATACGAACGCCCTAGGAAGGCGCCGGGCCATTGGCGACCCGCGGTTTACCCATGAGCACCGGCTGGAACAGGACAGCGCCAACCAGGGTGCAGGCGAGGGAGAGCGCCAACAGCCGCCCCATGCTGGCCGTTCCCGCATGGTGCGACAGCCAGAGGCTACCAAACGCGGTTGCCGTCGTGCTCGCGCTTAGCACCACCGCGCGCGTAAGGGCTGACTGTAGAAAGCCGCTCTGTCCGTTCCTCCAGGCAACTACATAGTAGATCTTGAATGCGACCCCGATTCCCAATAGCAGGGGCAGAGCGATGATATTGGCGAAATTGAGCGGGATGCCAAATAGCACGCACAATTCGAGCGTCACCAGACCGGAAACCAGGAGAGGTACCAGCGTGCGCAGGACGTCGCCAAGACGGTGCAGCGAAAGCCACAGCATCACGAAGATCGAAACCAGGGCCCAGCCCGACGCGACAAAAAACGAGCGCACGATCGTGTCCGCCGAATGCAAAACGGACAGGGGCCCGCCGATGGCACGCGGCTCTGCTGCCTCGACCGCGTGGGCGAAGTCGCGCAACAGCGCATCGTCTCCCGGATCTATCCCAGTAGGCACGTGCGGCGCCACGTCAACCAACGCCGCGCCTGACTTGCTCAACCACTGGTCGCGAAGCTCGCCCGGCAGGCTCTGGACACTGATTGGCTGCGCCTCTAGAGCCCGAGCCAGGCTCGCCAGCGCCAGCTGCAAGGGCAGGCCCAGGGCGCGTTCGGCGCGATCACGACTTGGTACGCTGGCACTGGCCAGCCGTTTCAGGGAACGTGCGAGATGGTGTGCGGGTGCCCCAACCGGATCACCCGCGAAATCCGCAGCGTCATCCAGGGCGGCGGCGGCATTGCGCAGGCTCGCGATGCGGGCGGCGTCGGTCGCAGGCGCAATCCGCGCCTGGTGCAGCACCGGCGCAAGTTCCTGCGCCAGCGCGCCGATCGCCTTCAACTTCTCCTCCTGATCGCTGGGCACGAGGTCAAGCAGGGTTGTAGTTCGACCGACCTGGGGAAGGCGGGCCAGCGCATGGGCTATCTGCTGTGCTTGCGCCAGATCACTTGCCAGTACCTGAATGTCATTGACACCCCCCTCGGGATCCTTCTCAAGCAGGCGCAGGCTCTGCACCGACTCACTTTGCGGATCCTTCAGATGCAGGGGATTGAAATCGAACTCCAGATTTGGCAGGCTCATCGCGCCAAGGACGATCACTAGCGCCGTGCTGGCCAGAATCGGCACCCGATGCCGGGCGAAATAATCGTCTACCGGCGCGAGCCATGGAAGACCCGGCGCGGCGAGCGAAGGGCCTGGTCGCAGCAGCACTATGAGCGCTGGCAGGAGCGTTACGGCGCTAGGGAAGGCGATCAGGAGGATGCCGGCCCCGGCGATCTCGCCCAGTTCGGCCAGGCCGCGATAATCGGTCGGCATGAAGGCGAAAAAACTAGCGGCAGTGGCACAGGCAGCGAGCGTCAGAGGCATTGCCAGGGTACGACCGGCGGCCACCAGACAGTGCGCGATCTCAGAACTGCTGGCGCGCTCGCTTCGAAAACGCACACCGAACTGAATGCTGAAGTCGACTCCAATGCCGATGAACAGCACGGCGAACGCAACCGAGATCATGTTGAGCGCGCCGACCAGCATGAGGCCCAGCGCGCCGGTAATCGCGAGGCCCGCCAGAAGCGTCAACAGCACTGCGACGATCAGGCGCCACGAGCGCAGCGCGAGCCAGAGGATGAATACCACACTGGCAAGCGTGCCAAGGCCGTTGACGAGAGCACCCTGCTGGATTGACGAAAATTCCTCATCGGCCAGCGGGATCGGTCCGGTGAGCAGCACCCGCGCGCTAAAGCGCTCGGCAAGCCTGCCTTCAGCAGCCAGGGCGCGGACCCGGGCGCTCGCGCGAGCACCCGATTCGAGTTCCGAATAGTCACGCTGCGGCCGCACGACGATGATGGCGTGAGCCGCGCCGTCGACCTGTGCCTGGTGTGCGGCGACATCGCGCCACGAGAGCGCCGCGTCGTGACCCTCGAGATTCTCGTCGAGCACGCGCGCGCTCGATTCCAGCAACCCCTCCATGTCGGCCAATCGAACCGCGCCGCTTTGTACCGGGACCTGCATCGTCACTGCCAGAAGATTGGCCAATCCCCGCAGACTTGGATCGCGCGCCAGGCTCGCCAGGAGCGGTCGCGCCTGGCGCAGATCGTGAAGGGTCGAGTCGAGTTCGGGGCGCGACAGATAAAGCAGGCCCTGCTGCTCGAAAAACGGTCCGGAGCCGGCCTCGCTAACCGATTTGAACAGGCCCTGGTCGCCGCGCAGCGCCTGCGCGAGCTCGCTGGCGGCAGCGTTGGCGAGTTCGATTGCAGGAGCGGAGACGATGACTAGGGTCAAGTCGTCGCGTGCCGGAAATGCCGCGTCCATGTCCAGGTTGCGCTGCACGACTTCCGGCCTCTCGCGCACTAGCTTGCTGATGTCGGTGTCAATCGCGAAGTGCTCGACCGTGTAGGCGAGCGAAGCCAGCGTAAGCGACAGCGCCGCAACGAGCACCCGCACAGGATGCCGGACGCAGGCCAGAACACATCTGCCAATAAAGGATTCGAGCATGCTGGACGGTGGGCGGAGCGTGGCGCAAACGCTGTGCAGTATAGCTGTCTGGCGCGGCGCCTTGATCCGCTATACTGCGCGCGAAAGAGAAGGGGCAAAGACGTGGCAAAGAAAGAACGCGTCTGGCGCGCATTGGCGCTGGCCGGGATGATTGGATTGGCGCACGCGCAAAGCGAGCACACCGGCCCTGACGACCTGGTGCGCAACAGCGTCGATTCGGTCATGCGCGCCGCGCACGATGACCATGCTGGCGCGGCCGGCGACATCGCGGCGCTCGAGCGCATCGTTGAACAGAAATTCCTGCCAGCGACCGATTTTGAGCATACCGCGCGAATGGCCGTGGGCGAGGCCTGGCAGAATGCAAGCCCCGAGCAGCGCAAGGAGCTCTTCCTGCAGTTCCAGCGCCTGATCGTGCGTGTCTATGCCACCCAGCTCACGCAAATCAGCGAGCGGCAGCTTGCCATCAAAGTTCGCCCCACCGCATTTGCCCCCGGGATAAGCGACGTGGTGGTGCGTACCGTGGTTCAGGACAACGGTGAGGACAACGAGATCTCATACCGGCTTGAGAAGGGTGCAGCCGGCTGGAGGATTTACGACATCAACATTCTCGGTTCCTGGCTCAGCCAGCTCTACCGAAATCAGTTTGCTCCGCAGCTGGCCGCAGGCGGCGTGAACGGTCTGATCCACGCGCTGGCCCAGCGCAATTCAAACTAGCCTGGACGGGGCGCGCGCTCCACCTGCGTGGCTTTGTAGGCGCGTCGCAGCAACTGCGACTCATACCAGTGCCAGGACAGCAACGCGGGCAGACCGAAGACGAGCTCGCGCAGGCGCCTGGCGAGCGCCAGGGCCAGGCCGATATTGCCGCTGACGCCGGCAAAGCCCGCAAATACCACGACGCTTGCTTCCTGCACGCCAAGTCCGGCCGGCACCATGAACAGGATCAGTCGGGCAGCCTGGGTCAGCGCCTCGATCGCCAGTGCCGCGCCGATGCCAACCGGCTTGCCAAGCAGCATGAGGCACAGCCAGGTCTCGCCGGCACCCAGCAGATAGCCGCTGAGCTGCCAGGTCAGAGCGATCAGCAGCACGCGCGGCTGTCCGTAGAGCGCCCGGATCTGCGCATCAAGGCGCGTGCCATCGACCTTGACCAGAAAACGGCTGTCCTTGCCAAGCAGGCGTCGCGCGAGCGCTTCTATGCGCGCAAACGGCGCGCCGTGGCGCAGCACCCAGACGAGAAAGCCAAGCGGGATGAGTGTAAACAGCAGCGCGAGCAGGGCTACCAGCCCGTTTACACCAGGGGCCGCAAGTTGTGCGAACAGCACGACGCCAAGTACCACGAACAGATACTGATTCACGAGAGTGAGCAGCACCTCGAATATCACGCTGGCAGCAACCGCCGCCGTGTCGGGTACGCGCAGGCGCACCAGGCGGATGCCGACGATTTCGCCGCCAACGTTGGCGCTTGGGAGGAGGCGATTGATTGCTTCGCGGATGGTCGCCACCCAATACAGAAATCCGAGATTGGCGTGGCGCTGCGGATCGGCGCTGGAGAGCAAGGCGCGCCACCCCAGGACATCGAGCAAAAGTGGCAGCGCGTGCGCTGGCACCAGCCAGAGCAGAGACCAGCCAGCAATGGCGAGTGTCGCGGTCACTTCGCCGATGCCTTCGTGGATGACGAGGCCGATCAGGACAGCCGCGCCCAATAGGGCCGCGATCCAGGCGATGATTTTCACGCCGGGGCCCCGAGATCGCTAAAGCTGATCAGATCGATGCGCAGTGCTGTCAGAGCGTCACGCAAGCGCGGCGACAGGAGCGAAGCGAGCTCGGCACTGTGCTCGTAGCTGGCCATCGAGGGCGACACGACGCTGCCCGACTCGGTTGCGGGATGCAGGTAGAGCTCGCCCGTGCCGCGCGGCAGGTTTGCCAATGCCGCGAGTATCGTCGCCTCGTCGCAATGTCCCGTTTCGCGCAGTCCGATCACGAAATCATTGTGGGCGATGCCAGCGGCGTCAAGGCGGGCGCGCAGCAGCGCCAGCCAGGGACGCAGCAGTAGTTGCGCGTGCACGGCGCGCGGCAGGCGCATGGCGCGCAGGCCAAACTCGCGGCCGATCGAAAGTATCAGGCCGAGCACCGTAGGATGGAGATGAAAGTGCTTGTGGGTGTTGACATGGTCAAGCGCAAGGCCGCTCGCGGCAAAGCGCTCGAACTGTGCGCGAATTTCGGCCTTGAGCTGGGCGCGTACGCCGGGCTTGAAGAAAAAGCGCACTCCGGCGCGGGCCATGTTGTCATCAAAGCGCCGGGACTCGTCAACCAGATCGGGAATTGCCGCATAGGGCAGGATCGACTGGCCATCGGCAAGCACGAGATGCAGACCGACACGCAGCTGCGGCAGGCGCGTCGCGCGCTCGATAGCGTCCGCGGCGGCCGGCGCGCCGACCATCAGGCTCGCGCACCGCAAAACCCCGTCACGGTGAGCGGATTCGACCGCCTGGTTGACGCTCGGATGCAGGCCGAAATCGTCGGCGGTGATGATCAGTGCGCGGCGAGCAGCATCCAAGATGCAGACTGACTTACGCTTCGTGCGCGCGCAAAAAGCGGAAGAATTCAACACCTTCGCGCAGGCGGCGCACCATCATTTCCCGACTGCCGAGCATCTCGCGTACGATTTCCCAGATCTTGCTCGGACGGAAATAGAAACGCTTGTAGAAGGTCTCAACGCCATGGAAGATTTCTTCCTTGGACAGGTGCGGATAACTCAGAGCCGATAGCTGCACGCCCTTGTCATTGACGAGCTTGATGGTGCGACTCTTTTCAAGCCAGCCATTTTCGGTGGCCTGTTTGTAGAGCGTCGTGCCCGGGTAGGGCGCTGCGAGCGACACCTGAATGGTGTGCGGATTGACTTCCTTGGCAAAGCGAATCGTCTTTTCGATCGTCTCGCGGGTCTCCCCCGGCAGACCGAGGATGAAGGTGCCGTGTATCACGATGCCCAGCTTGCGGCAGTCTTCCGAGAAGCGGCGCGCGATGTCGGTGCGCAGGCCCTTCTTGATGTTCAGCAGAATCTGGTCGTCGCCTGATTCGTAGCCCACCAGCAAGAGTCGCAGACCGTTGTCCTTCATGATCTTGAGCGTGCTGTAGGGCACGTTCGCCTTGGCGTTACACGACCAGGTGACGCCAAGCTTGCCCAGACCACGGGCAATCTCCTCGGCGCGCGGACGAAAGTCGGTAAAGGTGTCGTCGTCGAACATGATCTCCTGCACCTGCGGCATGTTCTCCTTGATCCATTTCACTTCGGCAATCACGTTCTCGGGCGAACGCACCCGATAGCGATGACCACCCACGGTCTGCGGCCACAGACAGAAGGTGCAGCGTGAGCGACAGCCCCGCCCCGTGTAGATCGAGACGTAGGGATGCTTCAGGTAGCCGATGAAATAGTTTTCGATTTTCAGGTCGCGCTGATAAACGGCGGCGACGTGGGGCAGCGCATCCATGTCCTCGATCATCGCCCGCGGCGCATTGTGCTGGACCCGTCCGTCGGCGTCGATGTAGCTGACACCGTCGACTTCGCTGATCGCTCGCCCGCTGGCAATTTCCTGGCACGTGTAGTCGAATTCCTCGCGGGCGACAAAGTCGATCGCGCGCGAGGCCAGTAGCGCGTCGTCAGGTTCGACCGCCACCTTGGCGCCGACCATGCCGATGAGGGTTTTCGGTCGGCGCTTTTTGAGCGCTTCGGCAAATAGCACATCGCTCGGGAAGGAGGGGGTGCTGGTATGGATGATTACGAGATCGTATTCATCGGCGATGCCAAGCGTCTGCTCGACCGAGAGCTCGTCTGCCGGGGCATCGAGGAGGCGGCTGTTGGGTACCAGCGCCGCAGGTTGTGCCAGCCATGTGG
>CAJCHO010000028.1 GCA_903970145.1 Mycobacteriaceae bacterium
GACTCTGACTTCTGTCACCGCGTGCACACACACGGGCGCCGCAATCGCGTCGCCCTGGACGTGAGCTTGTACCATCTGGAAAGGCAGTCCCAGGCGCTTGCAGGTGACGCAAACTGGCGCACTGCCGTCACGATCTACAACTGCTGGCTACACAATCGCCGCTGGGGGGCGTCCATCGAAGGGGCCCACGCTTGAACGCCGATCGGATCCTGATCGTCTCCCATGGTCACCCGGACCTGAGTCCGGGCGGGGGTGAAATTGCGGCCTACAGCCAGTGGCAGGAGTTAAGGCGCCAGGGTATCGAAGCCATGTTCCTGGCGCGCGCGGCCGTCCCTTCGGGTCACCCGGGAACACCCTTTTCGGCGCGCTCCGCCGACGGCCGGGAGGTACTGTTTCATGCGCCGCCGGTGGACCATTTCCGCCACTCACAGACCCAGCGGCGCGTGGTCTACCAGGATTTTCGGGCGTTGCTCGAGGAGTATCGACCGACCGCTGTGCATTTTCACCACTATGTTCACCTGGGTTTGGAATTCGTGCGGGAGACGCGGCGCTATTCGAGCGCGATCCCAATCCTCTTGACTCTGCATGACTACCTGGGGATCTGTAACGCCCACGGACAGATGAAGAAGACCCATGGCGCGCTGTGCGAGCACGCGGGGCCGCTCGACTGCCATCTGTGTTTTCCGGAGCGCTCGGCACAGGACTTTTTCTTGAGAGAACTCTTTATCAAGTCGTTTTTCAATCTCGTCGACCGCTTCATCTGTCCGAGCCAGTTCCTGCGCGACCGGTATGTATCGTGGGGGCTGCCGGCTGAAAGGATGGTCGTCTTGGATAACGGCCAGCCGAGGTGGCAGCAGGAACATGAGATGACTGAGGGCGCCGAGGACGCGCAAATTCCGGTCTCGTCCGCGCAGTCGAGTGTTCCTGCCGCTCACACTCGTTTCGTCGTGCTCGGTCAGCTCTCGGAACTCAAAGGGACCCTGGTGCTGCTTGAGGCCGCGCGCGCCTTACCCAACCGCCTACGACCCTGGGTTCGTATCGAGATACACGGATCGCTGCAGCAGACCGACGAGCGCTTTTCCGAACAGCTGCGAGCCGCCCAGGAAGAATTGAGCCCGCTCCTGCGCTACTGCGGCCCGTATCTGCATGGCAACGTCGATTCCATCGTGCGGGCGGCAGATTGGGTCATCGTCCCGTCGATCTGGTGGGAGAACTCGCCACTGGTCATCCAGGAAGCCTTCCGCGCCGGGCGTCCGGTCATTTGCAGCGACATTGGCGGCATGGCCGAGAAAGTGGTCCACGGGGTCAACGGTTTGCATTTCTTGGTTGGCAATGCTGCCGATCTCGCGCGGCGCATCGAACAGGCTTCGACGACCCCGGGTCTCTGGGACGAGCTCAGGCGCTCGATTCCCGAGCCCCCGACGATTGAGGAGGTTGTCGCGCGGCAACTCGCGCTCTACCGGAGTCCGAGAGGGACCCCGGGCGGGACCGTGCCGACGTTGCGCATGGTCGCTACCGGGGGAGGCTAGCCGATGTCCCCGCCCGCGGATCAGGTCCCTTCTGGAGCTAAACCGTCAGGGGGGGACAGCCCCTCCCGGTTCGATCCGGTACGCTTTTTTGCAGGACGCAAGGTGCTGGTGACCGGGGGACTCGGCTTCATTGGCTCAAATGTAGCGAGGCGCCTGGTCGACCTCGGCGCGCGCGTCCAGGTGGTGGATGCCCATATCCCCGATTCGGGCGCGAACCCGGTGAATCTTGCCGACTATGCCGATCGCCTGGAGCTCTTTATCGGCGATCTGGGTGATCCAGCAACGAGCGCTGAGCGGGTGCGTGGTCAGGAAGTCATCTTCAATCTGGCGGGCAATGTCTCCCATATCGACTCGATGCAAATGCCCCTGATGGATCTGAACGCCAACGTGCGTGCGCAGATCGTCTTCCTCGAAGCCTGTCGCTACCATGCGCCCGATGCGCGGGTGGTCTACGCCTCAACGCGCCAGATCTACGGCCGGCCTACCTCCCTGCCGGTCAACGAGCAGCATCTGCTCGACCCCGTTGATGTCAATGGCGTGAACAAGATGGCCGGTGAGGCCTATCACACGCTCTACCAGCACGTGTACGGACTGGCGTCGATCTCGCTGCGTCTCACCAACGTCTTCGGGCCCAGGATGCGCGTCAAGGATGCGCGGCAGACTTTCCTGGGACTATGGCTGCGCCGCGTCGTGGAGGACGCGAGCTTCGAGGTGTGGGGTGGGGAGCAATTGCGCGATCTGACCTATATCGATGACGTTGTCGATGCTTTCCTGGTTGCGGCGAGCCTAGATGTCGCCCCCACCCAGGTCTATAACCTGGGTGGCAGCCCGCCCATTAGTCTATTTGAACTAGCGCAGCGCCTCGTCGGGATCGCAGGGCAGGGGAGATACTCGGTGACGTCC
The DNA here is from genome assembly GCA_903970145.1 of Mycobacteriaceae bacterium. Taxonomy (GTDB): domain Bacteria; phylum Pseudomonadota; class Gammaproteobacteria; order Burkholderiales; family Burkholderiaceae_D; genus CAJCHO01. Next base: position 2,433 of record CAJCHO010000028.1, read on the forward strand.
TTTCCCGCTGAACGCGCGCGCATTGATATTGGCGATTATTTTGCCGACGATTCGCGCTTTCGGGCGGCCAGTGGGTGGCAACCCCGTGTTACGCTCGATCAGGGCTTGCGACAGACAATCGATTTCTACCGAGGGATCCTTGATGCGTACCTCTGAGGCCGAGACCTTGCTGGCAGATGCCGGTAAGGCTGGCGTCGACAGCCTTTCAGTCCCGATCCCCCACGTCGATCCGGGTGC
>CAJCHO010000029.1 GCA_903970145.1 Mycobacteriaceae bacterium
TGTCGCGCACGACACGTCCGTGCACATCGGTCTCGGTGTCGGCGGGCTGGTTAGAGCGGAAGGTGGACACCTCGATGGTGTCGCTGCCGAACATCACATGGACCAGCCGAAAGCGGCGCCCGATGATGCGCGCGCGGCGAAACAGCTTCTCGACTTGTTCAGGGGTGGCGTCGGTGGCGACGTCAAAATCCTTGGGCTTGACGCCGAGCATGAGATCGCGCACCGCGCCGCCGACGATGAAGGCCATGAATCCGGCCTCTTGCAGTGTCCGGGTGACGCGCACGGAGTTGGTGGACACGAGCTTGGGGTCGATACCATGGATCTGTGGCCCGACGCTGAGCGGCCCGGCTGCGCGCTTACGGCTATGCCCAGGTGCCGCGGGGGCTCCCTTGTCCCGGCCGAGCAGCCTGCGAAAGAATTTAGTGATCATTGAAAAGTGCGAGGCTGCGCCAACCGCGCCGTGCCGCTTCGGCCTGGAGCAGCCCGTCGGCATTGGTTGCAACAGGATCGGTGACATGGGAGAGCAACGCAAGATCGTTGTGCGAATCGCTGTAGAACGTGATGCGCTCGAAACTTCCCCAGGATCGCCCCATGGTCTCGAGCCACTCAGCAACCCGCACGATCTTTCCTTCGCGGTAACAGGGCGTGCCACGCACCGCGCCGGTAAAGGCCCCATCGGTCTGCGCGGGGACGGTCGCGACCAGGTGTTCGACGCCGAAGGCCAGGGCGATCGGGGCGGTCACGAAGGCATTGGTCGCGGTCACGACCGCGCAGAGATCGCCCATCGCCTTGTGGTCGTTGACCAGGGTTTGCGCCGCCGGGCGGATCTGAGGCCGGATGACCTCGCGCATGTAGTCCCGGTGGAGATCCTCCGCCCGACGGCGATCGAGCCTGGCCAAAGGCTCCAAAGCGAACTGCAAGAAGGCGAAGATGTCCAGTGTTCCGGCGCTGTACTGCTGGTAAAAGACGGCATTTTGGGCGCGGTATGCGTCGATCGCGACGACCCCTTTGCGGCCGAGGAACTCTCCCCATTCGAAATCGCTGTCGATGGGTAGGAGGGTATGATCGAGGTCGAAAAGGGCAAGATTACGATACATGATGCCTAGCGTGCAGGATGAATCGAGGTGCGGCTGGCCAGCCATTCGCGCACCAGTGACGGGGTCAGGGCGCGTTGCTTCTCGAGCCCATAGCGGTCCAGGGCGTCGAGTATGGCCACGAGAGAGGGCATGTCGCGGTTGAAATGGGTCAGCAGGTAGTTCAACACGTCCTCAGAGAGTACCAGACCACGCTCCTTGGCCCGCTGCGACAGCGCGGCCCGGCGCTCGGCATCATCGAGCGGCTCGATCTGAAACACGGGTCCCCACCCGAGTCGGGTACGCAGATCCTCACGCAGGCGCAGGTAGAGCGGCGGCGCGTTCGCTGCGGTCACAAGCGCTGTCGCGGGACTATCGCGCACGGCGTTGATGAGGCCGAACAGGGCCATCTGGACCTCAGGCGGTGCCGCGTCGACGTCGTCAATACACCAAAGCCGGACAGCCGGGTTGAATTCCAGGGCCGAGGGGACCTTCGAGGACTGGTAACAGGCCCCTTCGGTCTCCCCGAGGGCACGCAACAGATGGGTCTTGCCGCTGCCTGGTCCACCCCACAGATGGAGCTGACGTTCGCTGCGCTCGCCCCGCGCTAAGCCCTGCAGGAGAAAAAGCACCGAAGCATTGCGTCCCGGGACGAAATTGGCGAGCGTCGGTCCCAGGGGCGGGTCCAGATCGAGAAGGAGCTGGCGGTTCAAGGATCCAGGGCTCACGGGAGACGGTAGAGGTCACTCGACAGATAGAGCTTGAGCAGATGGCGCAGGCCGACCATGACGACAGCGCTCGCCGGCAGGGCGAGAAGGATGCCAAAGAAACCGAAGAGCTCACCAAAGGCAAGCAGCGCGAAAATCACCGCGAGCGGAGACATGCCAAGTCTGCCGCCCACGAGCTTGGGGGTGAGGAAGAACGATTCGAGCACCTGGCCCACTCCGTAGACGACCGCCACGGCCAGCAGCCCGTAAAGATTGCCGAATTGCAAAAGGGCCGCCAGGAGCGCGAGCGCCAAGCCCGTGGAGAAACCGACATAGGGAACGAACACCAAGATCCCGGTGAAGATGCCCACGGGCAGCGCCACATCGAAGCCTGCCACGGCCAGTCCAATCGAGTAATACGCAGCGAGGATCAGCATCACGCTGAGCTGACCACGCAGGAACTGGGACAGGAGCTCATCGATTTCCCGAGCGAAGCCGAGAATGGTGTCGTGCCAGCGCCTGGGAACCAGATCCTCGGCGCGTCGGGCTATGCGATGCCAATCGACCAGCAGATAGAAGAGCACCATCGGCAGCAGGAACGCAGTCGCCACGATGCTCAAGAGAGCCGAGCTGCCCACCTTCAGAGAGGACATGAGCGTGGACATCAGGTCTTCGCTGGCCCACTTGTCCGAGATCAGCTTGCGCAGCGAGTAGCCGCTGAATTCAATGTGCAGACCGAACCAGTCGTGCAGCCGTGGCGCGACCGAGCCATTGAGTCTCTCGAGCAGGCTCGGGATGCGCTGCTGCAGATCACCCAATTCGTGCTGCATGACCGGAACGATCGTCAGCACCAAGAAGGCCGACAGGGCCAGGAAGACCAGGATCATGGACAGGCAGGCCAGCGCACGGGGCACGTGGTGCCGGGAGAGCCAGTCGACGCCCGGATTGAGCAAATAACCGATGATGGCAGCAAAGAGGAAGGGGGTCAGAACCGCGGTCAGGCTGTAGAACAGGTACAACAGCGCGATGCCGAAGGCGATCCACCACAGGGTCTGGCGCTGCTCGGGATTCAGGAAGGTCATCGGCTGGGAGACGGTTCGAGGTGTGCGCGGATACGGGATCGGCGCGCCCTTGGGGGCTCCCGACGCAATCGGCTAAAATAGCATTGTTCGTGCGGTGCAGCGAAGCCGCTACTTTAGCCGCCTACGACCAAAACTCAAAACTCAACCCCCGCCCATGACCGGACTTACTTACCGCAACGCGGGGGTCGATATCGACGCCGGCGACGCACTCGTCGAGAACATCAAGCCGCTCGCACGCCGCACCATGCGTCCCGAGGTGCTGGCCGGGATCGGCGGCTTTGGTGCCCTGGTCGAGCTGCCCAAGCGCTACCGGGAGCCGGTGCTTGTCTCGGGCACGGACGGCGTGGGGACCAAGCTCAAGCTGGCCTTTGCGCTCGACAAGCACGACACCATTGGCATCGACCTCGTGGCCATGAGCGTCAACGACATCCTGGTCCAGGGTGCCGAGCCGCTATTTTTTCTCGATTATTACGTCTGCGAGCGCCTTGACGTACGCGTGGCAACCGAGGTGGTCACGGGCATTGCGCGAGGGTGCGAATTGGCCGGTTGTGCTCTCATCGGTGGTGAGACCGCCGAGCATCCCGGCGCCTTTACTCCGGATGAGTATGACCTGGCCGGCTTTGCCGTGGGTGTCGTCGAGAAGTCGCGCGCCCTGGACGGACGCCAGATCGCGCTGGGCGACGCGCTGATCGGCTTGGCGTCCTCGGGGCCGCATTCCAACGGCTTCTCGCTCATTCGACGCATCATCGAGCATTCGGGTGCGGACCTGAAGGCCCCGCTTCGACGGTACGCGCCCGAAGCGACCGAGGGACCCACGCTGGGTGAATCCCTGCTTGCTCCTACCCGGATCTACGTGAAGAGTGTGCTGGCTCTGGCCGGCGCGCTCGACGTGCGCGGCATGGCCCACATCACAGGGGGTGGGCTGCTCGAGAATACGCATCGCATGTTTCCGGAGCACCTTCAGGCCACCCTGGAGTCGGGCAGCTGGGTCATCCCCCCGGTGTTTCGCTGGCTCGAAGAGGCCGGCCCGGTAGCGCGTTCCGAGATGTACAGGACATTTAACTGTGGTATCGGGTTCGTGCTCGTCGTGCCCCAAGCTGCAGTGAGCGAGGCGCTTGCCTTACTGACCCAGGCCGGGGAGAGCGCCACGGTGATCGGCCGGGTCAGTGCACGCTCCCCTGCCGCGCCGGGCACGGTCATCCTGTGAATCCGGGGTCACGATGAAACTGGCGACTTTGAAAGACGGCTCGCGCGATGGACAACTCGCGGTCGTCTCGCGCGATCTGAGCACGGCGCACCTCGCCACCGAGATCGTCGGCACGCTGCAACGCGCGCTCGACGATTGGGCCTTTTTCGAGCCGCAACTCGAGGATCTGTACGAGGCACTCAACCTCGGGCGGGCGCGCTATCCGTTTGCCTTCGATACGAAGCGTGCCATGGCGCCCCTGCCGCGCGCCTTCCAATGGGCCGACGGCTCATCGTTTGTCAACCACGTGGAACTGGTCCGGCGCGCCCGCGGTGCGGAAATGCCCGAATCGTTCTGGCATGATCCGCTCATGTACCAAGGCGGCTCGGACGACTTCATCGGACCGACGGACGATATCATTCTGGCCTCGGAGGAATGGGGCATCGATTTCGAGGGCGAGGTGGCTGTGATCCTCGACGATGTGCCGATGGGTACCACCGCCGCGACGGCCGCGGCGCACATCCGTCTGGTCATGCTGGTCAACGACGTGTCACTGCGCAATCTGATCCCCGCGGAGCTTGCCAAGGGCTTCGGGTTCTTCCAGAGCAAGCCTGCCTCAAGCTTCTCCCCGGTTGCGGTCACGCCCAACGAACTTGCCGGGGCATGGCGGGACGGCAAGGTCCACCGCCCCCTGTCGGTGGTCTGGAATGGGCGAAAGGTCGGACAACCCAATGCGGGCATCGACATGGTTTTCAATTTTCCAGAGCTCATCGCACACATCACCAAGACGCGCAGCGCGCGCGCCGGCTCGATCGTCGGTTCTGGCACGATCTCGAACAAGGACGCGAACGTGCAGCCTGAGATCGGATACGCGTGCATCGCTGAAAAGCGCTGTCTGGAGACGATCGAAGCCGGAAAGCCGACCACTGAGTTCATGAAGTTCGGCGATACCATACGCTTGGAGATGTTCGACGAGGAGGGGCGCAGCATCTTCGGCGCGATCGACCAGAAGGTGGTCCAGCAGGTGATCCAGCAGGTGATCCCACACGCCTAGGCTTTGCATCCCGACCCAGGAGACAGCAGCCCCATGAACCAGCCGATCCGCGAAACCGTCTTGAAGCGCACTGCAGAAGAACTCCAGTACCAGAGCGGGTTCGGCAATGAGTTCGCCACCGAGGCCGTGCCCGGCGCCTTGCCTAGAGGACAAAACTCGCCCCAGCGCGCGCCACTCGGGCTTTATGCCGAACAACTCTCGGGAAGCGCCTTCACCGCGCCGCGCTCGGCCAATCTGCGCAGCTGGTTGTACCGGCTTAGGCCCTCGGCGATGCACCCTCCCTACGTGAGGTTGGCCGACGGCCTGTGGCGCACCGCCCCGCTCGGCCAGGGGGAGACCCCCTTTAACCGTCTGCGCTGGAATCCGTTTCCGATGCCTGTCGCGCCAACCGATTTCATCGCAGGGCTGCTCACGCTGGCTGTCACGGGAGATGCTGCGCGCCTGGACGGTTGCGCCGCGCACGTCTATGCGGCCAATGAATCGATGCGCCGCGTGTTCTTTAATGCCGACGCGGAAATGCTCTTTGTGCCACAGGATGGGCGTCTGGAACTGTTCACCGAGCAGGGTCGCCTCTTCATCGCCCCGGGCGAGATCGCGGTGGTACCCCGCGGGGTGCGTCTGCGTGTCGGTCTGCCCGATGGAAGCGCGCGCGGCTATCTTTGCGAAAACTACGGGCTACCCCTGCGCCTGCCTGAGTTGGGGCCGATCGGGGCCAATGGGCTGGCCAATCCACGCGATTTTCTGACGCCTGTGGCAGGGTACGAAGACCGCGACGTGCCCTCACAATTGATCGGCAAGTTCATGGGACGCCTGTGGATGGCCCCGATGGACCATTCGCCGCTCGACGTGGTGGCATGGCATGGCAACTACGCGCCGTATAAGTACAACCTGCGCCACTT
>CAJCHO010000030.1 GCA_903970145.1 Mycobacteriaceae bacterium
GTGCGCGAGGGACCCGGTACTCGCTGCTTGGACCCTTCGCGGATCTGCGCCTTGGTCGGGACCGGGCCGTGATGCTGGGTGGCAGGGCGGGCGTGCAGAACTGACTTGCTGGCCTTGGCCTGCGCGGTCAGGTTCTTGCGCGTCTCTTCGGGTAGCTGCTGATACTTTTGTACGACAGCGGCGCGCGTTTCGGGCGCGAGTGGACGCATGCGCGCGAAACTATCTCGCGCAACGCGCCTCTGCTCGGGTGTCAGGGCCGCCCACTCGGACATGCGCTGGTGCAAACGCGCCTGCTCGTCGGGCGACATCCTGGCGTAGCTGTCGCTGATCTGCAGCCACTTCTGTTTTCGCTCGGGCTCGAAGCTGCTCCACTCGCCGGCCAGCGGAGCGAGCGTCGTGCGCTGGGTCGCCGTGAGTTGCTCCCAGTCCGAACCGGCACCGGGCTTGGCTGTCGCGACAGTCGTCGCAGTGCCCGGCTGCTGGGCCGTTGCCGGCATGAAGAGCCACGCGCACAGCAACAGCGCGCATGTCAACAGACGCGAGGACTTGCGTCCCACCTCAGGGATTCTGTTTGAGATAGGCGTTAAAGCCATGATCGGCATAGGCACTCAGCGGTACCTCGTCGGTCAACAGGGCAGCATCGATATCGGCCAGTTCATCGATGCGACGCTGTTCCTCCATCGCAAAGATTCCGGCAATTGCGGCGCCGACCAGAAGGGCGAGACCGAGAACGATCACGGCATGCTTGTAACTGGCGCCAAAGGGCCCTGCGGCTGCGCCGCCGGGACCGGAAAACGCCGGTTGGGTTGCCCATTGCACGGCGTTTCTGCCGAATTTCTGGGAGCGCAGCGCGGCCTTGCGCGCGGCAGCCAGTTGCTCAAGCCGCGCGGGGGACAGATTTGCCGTTGTCTCATTGAGCGCCTGACGAACCCTCATGGCAAAGCGGAGCTCTGCAGCGTGCCGGGCCTTGTAATTGGTGTCATTCATAGCGTGATCCCTTTCGCCTTGAGCGCGATCGCCAAGGCATGGGTGGCCCGGGAGCAGTGGGTTTTGACACTTCCCTCGGAGCAACCCATAGCCGCCGCGGTTTCCGCGACGTCCATATCCTCCCAGTAACGCATCATGAATGCCTCCCGTTGACGTGCCGGCAGCTTTTGCACCTCGGACTCGATAATGGCCAGGGTCTGGCCCCGTTCGGCTTCGTCGGCGGCGCTTTCGGCGCGCGCCGAGCCTTCCTGGGCCTCGATATGCTCCAGAAAGTCGAATTCCTCGTTGTCCTCGCCGCCGCTGAAACTCGAAAACAGGGTCGTCCAGGTGGTTCTTACCTTCTGGCGGCGGAAATGGTCATTGATGGTATTTTGCAGGATGCGCTGAAACAGCATCGGTAGTTCCGCGGGCGGCTTGTCGCCGTAGCGCTGCGCGATCTTGATCATCGCGTCCTGCACGATGTCGAGTGCCGAATCCTCGTCCCGGACCGCATACACAGCCTGTTTAAAGGCTCGACGTTCGATACTTTCGAGGAATCGGGAGAGTTCTGCTGAGCTAGCCATCTAACGGCTTTTTGGGTGCCGGCGCCGCGATTGGCAGCCTGGGACGCGGGCACGGCGGGACGAGTCGGGACGAGATCATTGGCTGGCCGCAATCGTAACAAAAGGGCGCAGGCTTGTGGGCGCCGCGGACGCCTTCTGCGAACATATTCGGTTGACCGCCAGGACGGGTCGACTTGATTTTATTGGCCGCGCCCGTTACTGTAGAAAGCTAGCTACAAGTAACTCAAGTCTTTTTTGCCTGCGACACACCCTGTCGCATCGCCAACCAGACGCGCTGCTCAAGCTCGGGCCACAAGCTCGCAGGGAGAGCATCCAATCAATCTCCAATGGACCTTGAAAGGACTGCGGTAATGGAAATAACCGGCGCGGAAATTGTTGTGCGCTGCCTGGCCGAAGAGGGAGTCGAACATGTGTTCGGATACCCCGGCGGTGCAGTGCTCTACATTTACGACGAAATTTTCAAGCAGGACCGCTTCCAGCATATTCTGGTGCGCCATGAGCAAGCGGCCGTTCATGCTGCCGACGCCTATTCGCGCTCGAGTCACAGGACCGGTGTTGCCCTGGTAACGAGCGGGCCGGGCGTGACCAATGCCGTCACCGGCATTGCCACGGCCTACATGGATTCCATCCCGATGGTGGTGATCACAGGCCAGGTGCCCTCGCACGCGATCGGACAGGACGCGTTCCAGGAATGCGACACGGTCGGGATCACCCGTCCGTGCGTCAAGCACAACTTCCTCGTCAAGGACGTGCGCGAGCTGGCCAGCACCATCAAGAAGGCCTTCTTCATTGCCCGTACCGGACGGCCCGGCCCGGTGCTGGTGGACATTCCCAAGGACATCACGGTGGCGCGCGCCGAGTTCGATTACAGCGCTCCGGTGGAGATGCGCTCCTACCGCCCGGTAGCGCGGGGGCACCTCGGGCAGATCAAGAAGGCCATCCAACTCCTGCATGGCGCCGAGCGTCCGATGATTTATGCAGGTGGCGGGGTGGTGCTGGCCAATGCACACGCCGAGCTGGCGGCCCTGGTCGAGCGGCTCGGTGCGCCGTGCACGACTACGCTGATGGGTCTGGGCGGTTTCTCGGCGACCGACCCCAAGTTCGTCGGCATGCCTGGGATGCACGGCACCTACGAAGCAAACATGGCCATGCAGAACTGTGATGTGCTTTTGGCCGTGGGTGCGCGCTTTGACGACCGCGTGATTGGCAATCCCGAGCATTTCGCATCAAGTCCGCGCAAGATCATCCACGTCGATATCGATCCGTCGTCAATCTCCAAGCGCGTCCGAGTCGATGTGCCGATCGTTGGCAACCTGCTCGATGTGCTCGCCGAATTGATCGTGCAGATCGACGCCATACAATCGGGCCCGAATCACAAGCTGCTCGCGCCCTGGTGGGGACAGATCAACGAATGGCGTCGGCGTGACTGCCTCGCTTACGCTGGTTCCGATTCGGTCATCAAGCCCCAGTTCGTGGTCGAGAAACTCTACGAGGTTACGTCGGGCGATGCCTTTATTACCTCCGACGTGGGTCAGCATCAGATGTGGGCCGCCCAGTACTATCGTTTCGCCAAGCCGCGGCGCTGGATCAATTCGGGTGGTCTTGGCACGATGGGCGTGGGCCTGCCCTATGCGATGGGCGTACAGATGGCCAATCCCGGGGCGGATGTGGCCGTCATTACGGGCGAGGGCAGCATCCAGATGTGTATCCAGGAACTGTCCACCTGCAAGCAATACCATCTCACACCCAAGATCATCAGCCTGAACAATCGCTACCTGGGGATGGTCCGGCAGTGGCAGCAGATCGACTACTCGAGCCGCTATTCGGAATCCTACATGGACGCGCTACCGGATTTCGTCAAGCTCGCCGAAGCCTATGGTCACGTGGGCATGCGCATCGAGTCACCTGGCGACGTGGAGGCGGCGCTGCGCGAGGCCTTCCGGATGAAGGATCGACTGGTATTTCTCGATTTCATCACCGACCAGACCGAGAACGTCTGGCCGATGGTCAAGAGCGGTCGCGGCCTCACCGAGATGCTGCTCGGCGCCGAAGAACTCTAGGGGCCGTCATGCGACACATCATTTCGGTATTGCTGGAAAATGAAGCCGGGGCCCTGTCACGCGTGGTCGGCCTGTTCTCGGCGCGGGGCTACAACATCGAGACGCTGACCGTGGCACCGACCGAAGACCAGACGCTATCGCGCATGACCATCGTCACGACCGGTTCCGAGGAGATTCTCGAGCAGATAACCAAGCATCTGAATCGGCTCATCGAGGTCGTCAAGGTGGTCGACCTCACCGAGGGCCAGCACATCGAGCGCGAACTGATGCTCATCAAAGTGCGTGCGGTCGGCAAGGAGCGCGAGGAAATCAAGCGTACCGCAGACATTTTTCGGGGGCGCATCATTGACGTGACTGAAAAGACCTACACGATCGAACTCACCGGTGCAGCCTCCAAGCTGGACGCGTTTATCGAGGCGATCGACCGTACCTCGATCCTCGAGACGGTGCGCACCGGCAGTTCAGGTATCGGGCGCGGCGAACGCGTTCTGAAGGTCTAGCTGGTCTGTCCAGCAAGCAATCAATCAACTACGGACACAAGAGAGAACAAACATGAAGGTCTATTACGACAAGGACGCAGATCTGTCGCTCATCAAGGGCAAGAAGGTCACTATCATTGGCTACGGCTCTCAAGGCCATGCTCATGCGCTCAATTTGAAGGACTCGGGCATCAAGGTTACGGTTGGCGTGCGCAAGGGCGGGGCCAGCTGGACCAAGGCGAGAAAGGCGGGTCTCGCGGTCAAGGATCTCGATGACGCCGTCAAGGGCGCCGATTTTGTGATGCTGCTGCTACCTGACGAATCGATCGGCGCGACTTATCGCGATCATGTCGAACCCAATATGAAAGAGGGCGCGGTTCTGGCGTTTGCCCACGGATTCAATATCCATTACGGCCAGGTAGTGCCGCGCGCTGATCTGGACGTCGTCATGGTCGCGCCCAAGGCACCGGGCCACACGGTGCGTTCGACCTACGCCCAGGGCGGCGGTGTGCCGATGCTGATCGCCGTATATCAGGACACTTCAGGTCATGCGCGCGATCTGGCGCTGTCCTACGCCGCGGCGATCGGTGGCGGTCGTGCCGGGATCATCGAGACCAGCTTTCGCGAGGAGACAGAGACGGACCTGTTTGGCGAGCAGGCGGTCCTGTGCGGCGGCGCGGTGGAACTCATCAAGGCCGGATTCGAGACCCTTGTCGAAGGTGGCTACGCGCCCGAGATGGCTTACTTCGAATGCCTGCACGAATTGAAGCTCATCGTTGATCTGATCTACGAGGGTGGAATCGGCAACATGAATTACTCGATCTCAAACAATGCCGAGTATGGCGAATACGTCACGGGTCCCAAGATCGTGACCGACCAGACACGCGCAGCGATGCGTCAGGCGCTTCTGGATATCCAGACCGGGGAGTATGCCAAGAGCTTCATCCTCGAGAATCGTGCCGGTGCGCCTACCCTGCTTGCGAGAAGGCGTCTGACCGCCCAGCACCCCATCGAGACGGTTGGCGAGAAGCTGCGCGACATGATGCCGTGGATCAGAAAGAACAAGCTCGTCGATCAGTCGCGCAACTGATCCGCCCGGGGCGGGCATCGCGGGCAAGGCGCATGCGCGATGTGCTATTCTCGATTCATCGAAGTCGTCGACGCGGCGCGCGTTATACGCCCGGCGTCGACGCAAAATAGCCTGACCGGTTTCGGGAATAACGCATGTCCTATCCACATCCGCTGCTAGCCCGCGAAGGCTGGCCGTTCATTGCCGCGAGCCTGATTGCAGCGCTGACAGCGACCGCACTCGTTGCCTTCTGGTCAATTCCTCTGTGGGTCGTGTTCGTGTTTTGCGTGCAGTTTTTCCGTGATCCGCCACGCGCTGTACCTCCCGAGGCCGGTCTGGTGCTCTCGCCCGCGGACGGCCGCATCGTCGCCGTTGAGGAGTGTGATGATCCGTATGCGCAACGTCGTGCGCTCAAGATCAGCGTGTTCATGAACGTATTCAATGTCCATTCGAACCGCAGTCCGATAGACGGCAGTATTACCAGCGTGCAGTACACACCGGGCAGCTTCGTCAATGCCGACCTTGACAAGGCGTCGACCGAGAACGAACGCAACGCGGTGGTGGCGCGCACCAGCGATGGTCAGGTGGTGACCTTCGTCCAGGTGGCCGGGCTGATCGCGCGGCGCATCCTGTGTTACGTCAACAGCGGTGATGAGCTCAAGCGCGGACAGCGCTACGGCTTCATCCGTTTCGGATCGCGGGTAGACGTCTACCTACCCCTTGGAGCCAAACCGCAGGCGCGCCTGGGCGACAAGGTCTACGCGACGACTACGGTGCTTGCTCGCCTCTAGGCATGGCGACCTTCAATCGGCGCAAAGCGCCCAAGAAACTGCGTCGCTTTCCGCGCATTCCCCGCGCCATGCCGCTCGCCCCTGGCGAGCCCAATACGCTGCGCCGGCGTGGGGTATTTCTGCTGCCCAACCTGTTTACGACGGCGGCGCTCTTCTCCGGATTTTTCGCAATCGTGCAGGCGATGAATCATCGTTTCGATGTCGCTGGTTGGGCGATCATCGTGGCGATGGGCCTCGATGGTCTGGACGGGCGGGTGGCGCGCCTGACCAACACCCAGAGTGACTTCGGTGCGGAATACGACAGCCTGTCGGACATGGTGGCATTCGGGATCGCGCCCGCGCTGGTGATGTACCAGTGGGCGCTGCTCGGTCTTGGCAAATGGGGCTGGCTCGGGGCCTTTGTGTACGTCTCGGGCGCTGCCCTGCGCCTGGCGCGTTTTAATACCAACATAGATATCGTTGACAAGCGCTTTTTCCAGGGGCTGCCTAGCCCCGCTGCGGCGGCGACGGTGACCGGTTTCGTGTGGCTCATGGATGATCTGCAGATCGCCGGCACGGACCTTCCGTGGCTGTCCTGGGCGATTACTCTGTACGCTGGCCTGTCGATGGTCAGCAACTCGCCGTTCTATAGCGGTAAGGCAGTCAATCTCAAAAAGAGCGTGCCCTTTTTCGTGGCGCTGGTGATCGTGCTCGTCCTCGTACTCGTCGCGACGA
>CAJCHO010000031.1 GCA_903970145.1 Mycobacteriaceae bacterium
CCACCAAACTTCTTCGACAGCACCGTCGTGATCGCCGCCGTCAAGGTCGTCTTGCCATGGTCCACGTGGCCAATCGTCCCTACGTTTACGTGGGGCTTGGTCCGCTCAAACTTGCCTTTTGCCATTTTTTTAGACTCCTGCGTCTTCAGTCAGATATCTGCGATCACAACTCACTGCACTTCATTTCCTGGTGCCCTTGACGCGGATTGAACGCGTGGCCTCTCCCTTACCAAGGGAGTGCTCTACCACTGAGCTACAAGGGCGTTGCGGGCTGCGCCCGCAAACTGCACTGCCTGGTTACCTGCTAAATTCTGTCCTGCCCTCGCAGCGCCCTCGCGGGCATTCGATTTTATGGAGCGGGTGAAGGGAATCGAACCCTCGTCATAAGCTTGGAAGGCTTCAGCTCTACCATTGAGCTACACCCGCGTCACCTATTCGGCCCGCCTGACTCCATCAAGCGCGCGTTCTGGTGGAGGAGGTTGGATTCGAACCAACGTAGGCGTAAGCCAACAGATTTACAGTCTGCCCCCTTTAGCCACTCGGGCACCCCTCCGAAGAGAACCGCAAATTATGGGCGATAGCGAGCCAGATGTCAAGAAAGCCGCCGGGCCGAAGGCGCCGGGGCGCGCCCCGTTCCCGGCCAAATCCAGGCGCCCGTGCCCAGCGAAACTGGACGCGCTTATCCGGACTTGCCAGTCGATCGGCAAGAGCGCCTGGCGACCCCTAGCGCCCGGGATTTCTGGGGCCGAATTAAGCAATATTTGACAATTCCGACCCTGCCCAGCCCCGGTCACACCCGGTCGAGCGGCAATGCGGTCGTCAATTTGATCTGTTCGAGGGACACCTCCGATTTGGTCGTCACCACCTCGAAGTGCTCCATCAGGCGTTCAAGCAGAAAACGCGAGAAGGCATGCAGGTCCGACGCGACCACTTTGAGCAGGTAATCAGCTTCCCCGGTTACGACGTGGCACTCGAGGATCTCGGGAATAGTACTGACGATTTCCTCGAGCTTTTGCAGATCCTGGCGACGCCCGCCACCCAGAGTTACGCTCACGAAGGCAGTCACCCCATAGCCCAGGCGCTGCGGATTAAGCAGCGCCACGTAGCGCTCGATGACCCCTGCTTCTTCGAGACGCCGCACGCGCCGATAGCACTGCGGGGGCGACAGGCTGGCGGTTTCCGATAAATCGGCGTTTGAGGCATGACCATCGCGCTGCAGATGCTCAAGGATTCGCCTGTCTACGCGGTCCAGCACGAACTTCTGCACGAATATTTCCCTTTTCTACAGATAGACGCACGTTTCGCACAATTGTGCCGCAATTCATCAGTCACTTGGAAACTTTATTGTGCTGTGCACGTATTAAAATTGCATCACACAAACTGGGGCATATCATGAGCAAGGCGAGCGATCTCGAAGCGCAATATGGCGCACACAACTACCACCCGCTGGACGTGGAACTCACGCGCGGTCAGGGCATTTACCTGTGGGATATCGCTGGGCGTCGCTACATCGACATGATGTCGGCCTATTCGGCGGTCAGCTTCGGACACAGTCATCCACGTCTGGTTGCGGCGCTTTCGGCGCAGGCGAGCCAGCTTGCGGTCACTTCGCGCGCCTTTCGCACCGATCGTCTGGGTCCTTTTCTGGCGCGGCTGTGCACCCTGACCGGCCAGGACCGAGCCCTGCCAATGAATACCGGTGCCGAGGCCGTCGAGACGGCCATCAAGGCGGCGCGCAAGTGGGCCTACAAGGTAAAGGGAGTAGCCGCAGAGCGCGCCGAGATCGTGGTCTGCAAGGGCAACTTCGCCGGTCGCACCACCACCATCGTCGGTTTTAGCTCGGAGGCCCAGTATCGTGACGGATTTGGACCCTTCACGCCCGGATTCAGGCAGATCCCTTTTGGCGACTCAGGCGCGCTCGAGGCGGCGATGTCGCCCAATACGGCAGCCTTCATCGTCGAGCCGATCCAGGGCGAGGCCGGCATCATCGTTCCGCCGCGCGGCTACCTCGCGCGCTGCGCAGAAATCTGCAGGCGCCACAGGGTGCTCCTGATCTGCGACGAGGTGCAGACCGGGCTTGGCCGCACGGGCAGTCTTCTGGCCGCTCAACAGGAAGGCGTCGTCCCGGATGGCGTCACGCTCGGCAAGGCACTTGGCGGCGGCCTTTTGCCGGTCTCGGCATTTCTGGCCAGCCGCGAGGTGATGGATGTCTTCGCGCCGGGTGATCACGGCAGCACTTTTGGTGGCAACCCGCTGGCAGCCGCAGTGGGCCTCACCGCGCTTGATCTGCTTATCGAGGAAGACCTGTCGACGCGCGCTGCCAAAATGGGCGCTCTCTTACGTGCCGGGCTCAAGGATATTGGCTCGCCGCTCGTTGGCGAAGTCCGCGGCCAGGGCCTCTTGATCGGGATGGAGGTCAACGCGCGGCACCTCAACGCGCGCACGGCATGCGAGAAACTTGCCCGTTTCGGCATCCTCTCCAAGGATACCCATGACACGGTTGTGCGCTTTGCACCGCCGCTCATCATTACCGAGGACCAGGTCGAGGCAGCCCTCGTGGCGATCGACCGGGCCTTTGCAGAGCTCGAGCACGAAGCCGGCGTGACGCGCGAGTTGGAGTCGGCAGCAGCCTAGCTTGGTGCGTCGCACCAATATGGCGCGCCCGCCTAGTTCCCGGAATATATAAGGGGACAGGCACGCAGGCGGGCTCAATCCAGCCTATAATATTGCATTGCAGCAATGGCTGGAAGAAACCGATGTCTGAACATGAACAAATGCGTGAGCGCCTGGATCTGGCACGCGCCCTGGCAGTCCCGATCAAGGAACTGTCGGTCTCGGAGCGTCCACTCTTAAAGCAGCATCTGCTCGCCCTGGGTGCTGAGGACCGCTATCTGCGCTTTGGCAATCCCCTCTCGGACCAGACCATTGCCGACTATGTGGACGGCATCGATTTTTCGCGTGACGTCCTCTTTGGTGTGTTCGATGAAGGGCTCGAGCTCGTCGCGGCGGGACACTTTGCCCACCTTACCGGACGCAATACCGTCGAGCACGCCGGGCTGTGCGCCGAATTTGGCCTCTCGGTCGACCAAAAGGCGCGCGCACGCGGCCTTGGCACCGCACTTTTCGTGCGCGCCGCAACCCACGCGCGCAACCTCGGCGTGACTACCCTGTTCATGCACTGCCTGATCCAGAACAAGGCCGTCATGCGCATCGCCCGCAAGTCGGGCATGCAGGTGACTAGCCAGGCGGGGCAGGCGGACGCCTACATCACGCTCGGTCCGGCTGATGCCACGAGCGTAGTCTGCGAGGCCGTTCAGGAACAGATCGCGGTCTTTGACTACGCCATCAAGCAGCAACTTTTCAACGCCCGGCGCGAGCTGGCCCGTGAGGACACGAGCGCCTAGCCGCGTCCTTGGGGCGCCGTGACGCGGCGCGCCACGAGATAGATGTAAAGCTTTGCAACATGCGGCCAATCGCCCTTGACACGGCGCACAAAAGCAACAAAACTGAAGTCACCTCAACAGCCGGGATAGTGCCCATGGAAAGTTGCCCTAGTAGCTCTTCGCAGCAGGCCATTTAGCGAGACTTCGGCAATTTTCACCCGCCACCGTTTCGCCAGTGATGGCAGGACGGTGTGCAACAGGCAGTATCTGCCCGGCCCGATGCGTGACTAATAAGTCCCGATCCGGCCAGCGCACCCCACAGTAACCGCAAGCAGCCAGGAAGCGCCATCCGCGCAAAGGATGGCGGACCGCGCAGTCGCGCAGTCATCCGGGCTAGGGACGCCAGGCAGGCGTTCGATTGCCGACGGAGGTGCATCATGAGCTTTGCTAACAGATGGGTGCGTGCCGTGCGTTTCGCACTCGGCACGGGATTCGTAGAGGCCAGTCGGGCTGGTCGCCTCGATGCAGGCGCAGCCGGCGCGACACCTGATGGCGCGCCGCGCGCCTCGGTTGGACCCATGCCGTGCGGCACACTATTGTTCGGCGCACTGGTGCGCGTGCAGTAGCCGCGCTCCTGCCCGGCGTGCGCCGGCAGTACCGCTGAACGCGCCTAGTTCTTTCGGGCCAGCCGGGTCGGCACTTGCCCGACGCGCGGCCACTGCCCGCCAATTGTGAGATATTCTGGGCTCCGCCAGACCCCTTGCCAAGACTTTCGCGTACGCATTTCGCTCTGGTGCACGGATGCGTACACCGCTCAAACACCGCGGCAGTTCGATGCCGTCGCACGGTCAATCTGCAGCGCCGCTCGATCCAGGCCCATGAGTAGATGCGATGAAGACTGAGGTGCGTGCGTCGACTCCCGACGAAGGTCCTGCGATCACCGCACTGCTGCGCGCCTCGGGGCTCAAACTGACCGGTATTGCCTTAACCCAGCAACAGCTGCACTGGAAGTACTGGCAGGAACGCAGCGACTGGCCGGGACCGCGTTCAATCGTCGTCGCACGTGGCAGCGAGCTCCTGGCGCACACCGGGATCCTGCCGGGACGTTGCAGCTGGGACGGGCAATCGTGCACTGTCATCCATATGCTCGACTGGGCGGCGGCACCGAGCGCCGTCGGCGCCGGCCTCGTCCTGATGAAATATGTCGCCGGCAAGGTCGATGCCCTCATCGGCGTTGGCGGCAGTCAATACACGCTTCGCGCCATGCCGATGGTCGGCTTTCATCCGCGCGGTCAGGCACTCGGTTTCGCGCGCCCGCTGCGCGCGCTCGAATATCTCCAGGACAGCGCACCACGCAGTTGGAAGACGCTTCCCAAGCTGGCCCGCAATACCTATTGGGCATTGCGCGCGCCGCGCCATTCCACGCAGCAGTGGCAGGTGCAAGGCGTGGATGTGGACAATGTCAGCCAGGTACTGACACGCCTGCCGGCCGCCTCGCGCTCGCTCGCCGTGCTCGAGCGCAGCGCCGGCTTCTTCCAGTATTTCCTCGATTGTCCGATCGCACGAATGTCGATGTTCAGTCTGCAAAAGGCCGCCGCCGTGCGCGGCTACTTCATGCTCGCCGAGGTACCCGGGCAAGTGCGCCTGGTCGACTGCTGGCTTGATTCAGAGGACCCCGCAGACTGGTGCGCGCTGGTGCAGTGTGCGGTTGACCAAACGCGCCGCATACCCGGCATCGCCGAGCTTGTGGCCGTCTCGAGTGACCCGAATCTGTCACAAGCGCTCGCCGCTTCAGGCTTTCACGTGCGCTGGACGACCGAAGTACAGATGTTTCCGAGAAAAGGCGCGTCCAGTCCCTCGATTCCACTGCGCTTTCAGATGCTCGACAGCGACGCCGCGTACAACCATCCGGGCATTGCACAACTGTGGGCCTAAGCCGCGGCTGACACGTGGTGTGAAAGCCTGGCCACTGATGGCACAATGAACGCCTTCGCGCAGCAGGCACCGCGCGCGGCAGCCTAGGATCGGGCACAGGGGCGCCGCTTCAATGAAGGGCATGACCGCTTCACAAAAGGGGACCTCCGGTATGGATGGCATGCTTGAAAGAGTGCAGAGTTCGTTTCACAGCGCGTTCGACGTCGATCCCAAACTGGTGACGCTGCATTCGGCGCCCGGGGACATTCCCGGCTGGGATTCGATGGGCCACATTACACTGGTCAACAGTCTCGAGGAGGAATTCGGCCTGAGCTTCGACGTCGATGAGCTCATGGCGATGGAAAACGTCAAGGAAATCGTCAAGATCCTGGAAGTGAAGCTCGGGACCCAGTGACATGGAGCAATCGCCGGAGTGGAACTTCGCCGCCCGGCTTTGCAAACGCCTGACTGTCGCGTCGGACCTGATAGATGCCGCGGGCGGCGAGAGTATTCGAGGCGGCGATCTGGCAGAGCGCATTGCGCGCTTTGCGGCGGGATTGCGCGCCAGTGGCCTTGCTGCCGGCGACGCCATCGTTCTTGCCTGCGGGCAGCGGCCGCTTAGTGCACTGGCCTATCTGGCGACGATCTATGCGGGCCTGGTTGCGGTTCCGGTGAACGAACGGGCGCTGGCGACGTCGGGGGAATCGCTCTATCGCAAAGCGCGCGCACGCGCAGTCTGGAGTGAACGGGCGATGGCGCTGGACTGGCCAGGCGATGCGGCGCCGCTTGCACTGGCGGGAGATCTCGGTGTCGCCGCCGCAGGGGCGGCCGATCCGGCTGCGCTTGATCCCGACGCCCTGGCCGTGCTCATGCCCACTTCGGGATCAACTGCACTTGCGCGCCTGGTTGAGGTGAGCCACGCCAATCTCACGGCCAACACCGAAGCGATCATACGCAGTCAGTCGCTGGGCCAGGACGAGCGTGCGATGCTGGTCCTGCCGATCAGCTATTCCTTCGGGGCGAGCGTCTTGCATAGCCACCTCTACCAGGGTGGCGGCGTGGTATTTGATAGCCGTTTCATGTTTCCCGACAAAGTGCTGCGCGCCATCGGTGAGCATCGCTGCACCACTTTCGCAGGCGTGCCCACCGCGTATCAGCTGCTGCTCGAGCGCTCGAGTCTGGCATCGATTCCGCTTGACCCGCTGCGGCGTTTTCTTCAGGCGGGCGGCCGGCTCGGCGTCGATCAGATCCGGAAAATGCGCGCCTGCGTGCCCCACGCCGAATTCTTTGTGATGTATGGCCAGACCGAAGCCACGGCGCGCGTCACCTGCCTGCCACCGTCACGGCTGGACGAGAAAATCGGCAGCATCGGAATACCGCTGGACAATATTCGGGTGCGCATTCTCGATGAGCATGAGAAACCGGTCGCGACCGGGACAACCGGTGAGCTCTGGGTCAGCGGACCATCGATCTGCAGGGCTTACTTCGATGAACCGCCACACGCGCAGGTGCGCCTGCGCGATGGCTGGCTTGCCACGGGAGACATGGCCTTTGCGGACGCAGATGGCTTTTTGTGGCTCGCCGGTCGCAAGAGCGAATTCGTGAAAATGCGCGGCATCCGGGTCGGATTCGCCGAGATCGAAGCACGCGTCGCATCGGTGTCCGGGGTGCTTGAGTGTGCCGCGCTGGGGGTGGAGCACGCGCAGGCAGGCGAAGCCCTGGCCTTGTTCGTCGTCGCCGCGCCCGGCGCGACCGAGCTCGCGCGTCAGATCCGGCGCGTCCTGCCAGTCGAATGGCTGGTGGAATCGATCGTGCTGGTCCCCGAGTTGCCACGCAATCCCAATGGCAAACTGATGCGTGCGCGACTGGCCGATCTGCCAGGTGATGCGCAGTCGGATGCGTCCCGCGTTAGCCAGACCGCGACGGCCCGATGAGCGCCGCCCTCGCAGACATCGATGCTGGCGTCGATGCGCTTCTCGCGCAGGCGCCCTATGGCGGCGATCCGGCGCAACGTCGTTGCGCGCTCTTGCAGATTCTGCGCGATGCACTGGCGCGGGCAGCCCAATCCAATGCCCAGCTGGCGAACTACTACAGGTCCTGGCCGATCGATTTTCGCCGTGCCAGTGAGCTCGCCGAACTGCCCTTCCTGCCCGCCAGCGTTTTCAAGCGCGATCCGCCCTTGGCTCTGGTCGAGCGCGAGGCCATCACGCGCACCCTGGCGTCCAGCGCCACCACTGGACAGACGCCCAGCCGCGTGGTCCTCGATGCGGCTACTTCGCGGCGCATGAGTCGCGGAATCGTCGCCATCATCCGTGACTTCATCGGTGCAGAGCGCCGACCCTACCTGGTCGTCGACACCCCTGCCAGTCTCGCTGGGACCGGTGAAATCGGCGCGCGCGCGGCCGCCGTTCAGGGGCTGCGTTCTTTCGCCACAGAGATCGTGTGCTGTCTGAAAAGTGATGCGACGGGCGCGGTCGAACTCGATATCGAGGTGCTGCTCGATTTTGCCAGGCGCCATGCCTCCGGGCAGGTACTCGTCTACGGATTCACCTATCTCATATGGCAGCAACTGGTGCAGCCGCTGCGCGCCAAGGGACTGCGGCTCGATCTGGCGGGTGCACACCTTTTGCACAGCGGCGGCTGGAAGCGACTGCAGGACGAGGCGGTTACGCGGACCACCTTTAACAGCGGCCTTGCTGACGTCGTCGGTTGTCCGGAATCATCGGTCATCGATTTTTACGGGATGGTCGAAAACGTCGGGGTGATCTACCCCGACTGCCGGGAAGGCAACAAGCACGTGCCCGCCTTTGGCGAGGTGATCCTGCGCGATCCACTCACACTCCTGCCGGTGGGCCAAGGTCAAGAAGGCCTCGTGCAGATATGCAGCGCCCTGCCTTCGAGCTTCCCGGGCTTTCTGGTGCTCACTGAAGACATCGGTGTGCTGGTTCATGAAGACGGCTGTCCTTGCGGGCGTCGCGGTACTGCCTTTCGTTTTGTCAAGCGCGCCCCCAAGGCCGAGATCCGCGGTTGCGGCAATATCGACACGATCCGAGCGCGCGCGCCTGCGAAGGAGGGGCTCCGTGCCTGAGGGCGTGCGTCTTATAGGCGCAAGCACCGAACTCACGGCGCTGGCCGACCGGCTGCGTGCTGCCGCGCGTGCCAAGGTGCTCACGCCCCTGGAGATTGTCGCAATACTCGAGCGCTGGGGCGCGGCGCTCGGCGCGCGTGAGTTCGAGGCGATTCCTGGCATTGCCTTCCTGCGCCTGTGGCTGCGTCGCGGAGTGCTCGAGCCAATCCTCGTGCGCGAATTCGGCGCCGCAGTTCTGGATGGCACCTGGCGCGATGACGGGGCCGCACGCCTGGGTGTGTTTCCCGTGGGTCTGGTGGGCCACTGGCCGGCCGGCAACGTCGAAATCCAGCCCTTCTTGTCGCTCTCGTGCGCGCTGTTGGGCGGCAACGCCTGTCTGGTGCGCGTGCCCTCGGACCTGGTTGAGCAGTCCGAGAGCGTGCTGAGCGTGCTGCGAGGGGTCGATCCCGAGGGATTGATCGCCGATCGAATCGCGCTTGTGTCCTTCGATCACGGCGAAACCAGCCTGCAGCGCGCGATGGCTGCTGCAGTGGACGGCGCGATGATCTGGGGCGGCGAAGAAGCCGTCACCCAGGTGCGCGCCCTGCCCTTTCCCCATTGGGCCCATATCGCCGTTTTCGGCCCGAGGCTTTCGGTGGCGGCGATGGATGCTCTTACGTGGAGCAAACCCGACGAGCAGCTTGCGTGGTGTCAGCGCATTGCGCGGGACGTCTGGCAGTTCGAACAGCAGGCCTGCTCGTCGCCACAAACCCTGTTTCTGGAGCGCCGCGCAGGCCATGACCATGAAGGATTCATTGCCTGTCTTGAGCGCGCATTCATCGAAGAGAATCGCCTGCATCCGCGGCTGGCAATCCGCCCCGCGCTCACCGCCGCCATCACCTTGGCGCGCGCCAACTGGCTTCTGGCAGACCAGGCCCATCGTGCGCGCTATCCATTGAGCCCGGACTGGACCATCCTCGAGGGCGAATCGAGCGCGATCCCGACGCCGACTCAGGGGCGCACGCTCTACGTCCTCGTCGTCGATGATCTGGGCAACTGCCTAGCCAGGTTCGACGGCGCGGTCCAGACTCTCGGCCTCGCGATCGGGCAAGCTGCGCGGGAGCGCGAATTGACTGAGCTGGCCGCACGTCACGGCGTGGACCGCATCGTCAAGCTGGGCCGCATGCACGTCTTCGGCTCGCCCTGGGATGGCCTCGACCTGGTACGACCGATGACCCGGGTGGTACGCCACCTGCCCTCCCAGGACCCCGTCGCCCCACCACTCTAAAGGATCGATCAAGATGGTACCCGCCGAACAGTTTCTAGATGCATTGAAGCGCCGCGCCAAGCTCCTTGCGCCGAGCGCCATTGCGACCTATGAGGCCAATACCGAGCTTGCCACCTGGCTGCTGAACCCCTTGGCGCGCTGGACCGCAGCCGCCTACGGTCCGCAGGCCTTTGACGATGCTGCGGTCGGCTACGCAAAGTACGCGCTCGGTGTCGCCAGAGCCCAGCAGATCTACGAAAAAAACGGCAGATACACTCCCGAGGCGATGCCCGAGATAGTCACTGGCGTCTACGAGGACGCGAGCTACATGGTGCCTTACATGTGGGCCGCCATCCTGATCTACGCCTTCTGGCCCTCGATGATCGGCCACCTGGCGCTGTTTCGCGATCAGTTCGTGCGCCAGCTGCCCGCTAATGCATCGGTACTCGAATTGGCGTCGGGGCACGGTGTGATGAGCCTCCTGGTGGCAGAGGAGCGTCCCGATGTTCGAGTCTGGGGATTTGATATCAGCCCGCCGGCCGTCGCCGTAGCCACGCGCCTGCTGGCAGTGTCGGGCCACGAAGGGCGGGTAAGCTTTGCGGTGCAGGATGCGATCGATCCACGCGCCGCCCGCGACGAGAAACAGTATGAAGGCATAGTCTCGGCGATGCTTGCTGAACACCTTGAGTCTCCGCAAAGCCTCTTGGCGGCAATTGCACGGCGCGTCGCCCCCACTGGCGCCGTGTTCTTTAGTACCGCACTGGAATCGGCACAGCGCGACCACGTCTACGAGTTCAATCACGAGAGCGAGCCGATTCGTCTGGCCGAAGATGCCGGACTGCGCGTGCAGCGGCTGGTATCTGACGGCGGCGCTACCGGCGCACACGTGCGTTTTCAGCCGCGCGCGACCGCCATGATCCTGCAGGCGCGTGTGGGCAGCGCCGCTCAGCGCTCCCAGGAGCACAACGCGTGAGCGCCGTGCTGATGAACTACGAGCAGGTGCGAACGCTGCTCAAGCAGCGCTTCCCGATGCTGATGGTCGACCAGGTCCTTGAGCTGGTACCCGGCGAGCGCATCCGCACGGCGAAAAACGTGACCGGAAATGAAATCCAGTTTCAAGGCCACTTCCCTGAGCATGCGGTCATGCCCGGCACCTTGATCGTGGAAGCCTTTGGCCAATCGGCGTCGATCCTGTTCTCGCAGACCACCGATCTGGGCCTCGCGCCCGGTGAATTTCTGGTGCTTGGGGTCATCAACGACATGCGCTTTCTCGTGCCAGTCGAGCCCGGTGAACGCATCGAGATCGAGGTGCGCATCCTGAAACTGGCGGGCGACCTTGCGCTGGTGGAGGGGCTCGTTACCGTCGGCAGCACTCTGGTTGCGCGGGGCAAGCTCGGCTTTGCACGCCGCACTCTCGGTCGAGCGGCGGCCGACTAGTCGCGCAGTGTACGGTCCGAGCGTGGTATCAGGGCAAGCCGGGGGATGCTCGGCGCTGCTTCTATCCGCCTCGTGAAAAACTCCTCCTCGAAATAGCGAATCTTCTCGGCCAGAAGCGGCGGACAATCGCTAAGCAGCACCAGTTGGCGCTGCGTGCCCAGTTCGCGCAACTCCTGGGGCAGCAGGAGCGCGCGGGCGACCAGTCGGGACTGCGCCGAGCGCGACCAGGAACCAAGGCGAAGGGAGCGGCTTGTCCCTCGTGTCGGGGTCCATGCGCCAACAGTGCCCAAAGCCTCGGAGAGTTCGCGCGCGTCGCGCAACTCACGTGCGGCAAAGGCCACCACTGCGGCGTGGTTGGCAAGCAGGGTCCGCGTGGTGGCTTCGACGTACAGTCCAGCCAGTTGCCCGACAGACTGGATGATCGTCAGAAGACGCAGATTGTAGCCGGCCAGAAAAGGCATCGCATCGGCGATGATGGGCATTGGGCCGAGCGCCGCGAACTCGTCTAGCAGCACGAGGCACTGATGGCACAGGCCTTTGTCGCGAGCCGGCAGCACGCGCGTGTTGGTGTGGATCGCCTGGGTGAACAGCAGATTGAGTAGACGCGCAGCATCGGAGAGATGGTTGGGTGCGATACCGAGATAAACCGTCATCGGTCGACGACGCAAATCGAAGAACGAGAAGTCGCTGGCAGAAGTGGCCGCGTCCACGATGGGGTTGGCGAAAATCAAAAGCGGCGCATTGAACGCCGCCAGAATTCCAGCGAAAGTCGCCTCACCGTTGGCAAGAAAGCGCTGCAGGGCTTCGCGGCAGCCAGCCGAGAGAGGCCGCAGCGCGCTGCCGCGTTGCATGAGACCCTGCAAATGGTCGCGCAGGCCGCGACTGTTGCCCGAGGCCTGGCGCAGCACTTCGCCCAGCGAGCGCGGCAGGCCAGGCGTTTCGCACAGGTAAAGCACGAGGCCGAGAAAAAGATTGCGCGCCTGATCGTTCCAGAAACTGTCGGCACCGCGCTCGGGATAGAAAACCTGAGCTATAGAGAGAATTTCACCGGGCCAGAACAGCGGATCCTCTCCCAGGGCGTCGAGCGGATTGTAGCGGTGGCTGCGCAGATCCGCGGCGAAGGGATTGAACAGGAAGACGCTCTGGCCGATGGCACGCCTGTAACCGGCGCTCACATCAAAGTTCTCCTCCTTGATGTCCAAGACCAGGATCGAGCCCGGGAATGTGAGCAGATTGGGAATGACAATACCGGCACCCTTGCCCGAGCGCGTGGGCGCCGCCACCAGCACGAATCCCTGGCCAGGCAGGTAGATCTCGCGACCACGGTAACGTCCGAGTAGGATACCCCCCTTGGCGAACATGCCGCGTGCGGCGATTTCTGCTCGCCCTGCAAAACGAGCTTCTCCGTAGGGTTGTGGTGAGTGCTGGCGTATCCATCGACGCAGCTTGCGCAGCGCCAGCAGGGCCGCCCCGAGGCCGCAAGCCAGGAGTAGATCCAGATTCATCGGCCAATGCTAGGTGATGGCAAGGCCAGCAGCGGTCAATCGATGCAGCTGCTGCGCGCTGGCGCAACAATGCGGTGGTACCGCGTCCCGGCCTGTTTGAATCGCTGCGCGTTGGCTGATCTAATGCGCACACATGCCATTAACCAACCATGCAGATTTTCGAGGAGTGCAGCCTTGAACTACGATCATTACAAGACTCTCGCCATCTCGCCGGTCGCCCCGGGCGTGATTGAGATCGTCATGGGTGCAGGCGCCCCGGACAAACTTCCAGTAGCGCACGCCGAGGCGCATCGCGAGCTTGCCGAAATCTGGCGCGATATCGATGCCGACCAACAGACGCGCGTGGCAATCATCCGCAGCGACGGCAAGGGGTTTTCGGGCGGTGGCAGCCTCGATCTCGTCGAAGCGATGGCCAGCGACTTCGCCACGCGCGAGCGCGTCTGGCGGGAGGCGCGTGACCTGGTCTACAACATCATCAATTGCTCGAAGTTGGTCGTCTCGGCAATGCATGGACCTGCAGTCGGAGCGGGTCTGGTCGCGGGCCTGTTGGCGGACATATCGATTGCGGCGCGCGACGCGCGCATCATCGATGGTCACACGCGTCTGGGCGTAGCTGCAGGCGATCATGCGGCCATAGTCTGGCCACTGCTGTGCGGCATGGCCAAGGCAAAGTACTACCTCCTGCTGTGCGAAGAAGTCAGCGGTGCCGAAGCGGAGCGCATCGGCTTGGTCTCGCAATGCTGCGAAGCGGGCGAGTTGATCGAGACCGCGCGCTCGATTGCACAACGTCTCGCCCAAGGATCGCAAAGCGCCCTGCGATTTACCAAGTACAGCTTAAACAACTGGCTGCGTTTAGCAGGACCCACATTCGACACCTCACTGGCACTCGAATTCATGGGATTCGCGGGTCCCGATGTGCGTGAAGGCATCGCGTCGCTGCGTGAAAGGCGTCCGCCACGGTTTGCGATTTGAGCTGCGTTTCACCTCTTTGAATGGCCCATCAAGGCAAGGTCCCGAGTCCCGAGTGTTGCAAATCGATCATATCCACAGGCTAAAAGCGACGATTCAAGCCCTCCATATGCAAACGTCACATGGCCCGGTGTCATAATTTGTCCCTCTGCATATTCGAGATAGCATTTCCGGTGACTTAAACCGATCTTAAATATTCGACCAATTAACTATGGAGAGTTCAATGAGCCGGGCATTTTCAAGACTTGCTTGTGTCGGTGCGGTGGCAGCCCTGTTTGCAGCTGCACCTGCCATGGCGGTTGATCCGGGCTTTTACGGTGGTGTGAATGTTGGTGCCACCGATATGAGCTACAACAGCTCCGATTTCTCGGCCCAATCGATCGCCAATAGCGTGGCGGCGCAAACCGGAGACGTGGTGACGGTTGGCGGTTCAATGCGCACCAGCCAAACTGCCGTTGGCGCTTACGGCGGATATCGCTTTAACCAGTATCTGGCACTGGAAGTTGGTTACGAGGATCTTGGCCACGTCTACGGTAACTACACCATCACGACCAACGGCACGCCCTACCCATTCCAGGAAGGCTGGCGCACGACGTCGACCTCCTTCTCGGCTATCGGTTCCTACCCGGTCTGGCGTGAACTGTCGATCTTCGGGCGGCTGGGTGCCTCGCTTGATAACACCCGTACCGATGGTTGCACGACTGTTGGTCTGTCGGTCTACTGCTCGACTGGCAGCTCGCGCGATACCACGGCGATCGTCGGCGTTGGTGTGCAATACAACTTCACGCCGAACTTCGCGCTGCGCGCGGAATATGACACGCTTGGTACCGTCGGTGACGAGGCCCACACGGGTCGCGCAACCGCGAGCTTTGCTACCATCGGCGCGAGCATCTACTTCTGATGACGTGCTGAATGCTTAAGGCAGTAAAGTCCGGCGCAAGCCGGCTTTTTTTTGCCTTCGCCTGGTCATCTAGCTGGTACGAGCAAGACTATTGCTACTCTGGGCCCCGGACACGAACTCGAGCGGACTTACGCCATAGACACCGCGAAACGCGCGCACGAAGGATCGATAATTGTTAAAGCCGCTGGTGCGGGCCACCTGTTCGATATCGACGCGGCAACCGGCCTTACCATCGTCGAGCAGATCCCTGGCGTGCGCGACCCGGATGGCGGTAATCAATTCCTTGGGACTCTTGCCGGTGGCGCGGCGCACCCGATACTGCACCGTTCGCCGCGAGACACCCAGCACTGATGCGAGACGCTGCGAATGCAGCAGTTCCGCCGGCGCCGAGCGCACCAGGGCCGTGACGCGCATGACGAGCCCGTCATCGAGCTCGGCACCACGCAGGCGTTCAGCCGGATCCGCGAGCAGTCCCGCGGCGCCGTCGAGATTGGGTGGTGGGAGCGTCACCCGTGACAGGTGCTGGGCGCGAATGCGAGTGGTGTATTCGTTGAGAAAAGCGAAAGCGTACTGGGTGTCGCCACAATCGGCGCAAGCGAGCGACGCATAGTAGAGCGCATCGTGCTCGAACCTCGAGCCGCTGCGGCGCATAGCCGCCAGGGCGAGCGAGAGGAGCGCGTTGCGCGCGCGAATCGCGTCCCCTTTCATCAGACTCCAGATACCCAGATGCAGGCGTGCCCGCTCGCGACCATACGCCAGTCCGCGCTCGCCCATCCAGTGCAGCTGACGTTCAAGGATCTGCCAGTCGGCGCGATTGTCCCTGACGATCAGACGGGCGCGCGCAGCACCCGCGCCAGCGAGCTCGGTGAGCAGATCCGACTGGGGCTGAGCCTTCACAATCTCTTCGTAACTGCGCAAGGCCCGACCTGCCAGGACCTGGGCCGTCGGTGCGCTGCTGTGTAGCGAATCGACAAACAGAAAGTGGCTCGCAAAGCGCGGAAACTGGCGCACCACGGCCCACAGATCGACCTCGGCGTAGAGCAGCTGCGCGAGCCCTGAGGCGAGATCGGCGCCTTGCGGAACTCGCTCCCTTAAGGCTTGTACGCATCTTTCTGCCTTGGCAACCTGCGCCATCCTTAAGTAGGCAAAACCGAGCACGGTCACCGCAAAACGCCATGCCAGGGGGCTTCCCGTTGCACCCGTTTCCGCGAGAACCTGATTGGCAAGACGCACCGCAGCCACGTCGTCGCCCTGCAGATGCGCGAGCGCCACGTGCAGGGCGAGCCCGGCGTTGGCAACGTGAGGCAGCCGTTTACCAAGACGCTGCAGTCGCGCGCACCACTCACTTGCGTCATCGCTGTGGCCCAGCAGGGCATAGCTGGAGGCGAGCCAGCACACGGCTTCGATATCCTCGATGCCCTCGTCGCTTTCAACTTCACCCGCGAGCTGCAGCAAGGGTGCCAAGGCGCGACGAACCGCGCCGGCGAGTACATCACATTGCGCTGCGGTGAGCGCGGCGCCGAGCCGTGGCACCCCGGGCTGCGGACCCGGTGACGCGTTATCATTTCCAATGTTCTCGAGGATGGCTGCCATATCACCCGTGTTTCGATCCATCGCTGCTCTCCTTGTGCCAAAGGGGCGCGGCGACGGGCCGCTGCGCCGCGCGCAACTACGAGGTTGCGTCAGCAGGATGCGGCAAGGCGCACGGCGCCGTCCGTGTGTTTTGCGCACGGATCGCGATCATGCGCAAAACACGGAATTTGGCGAGCGCCGGCCCCGACCGGTGCGCCCGGCGCCAATGCGAGCGTGGGCGTGACGGGTGCACCTTTGGCCACGAAGCTGCGCAAGATCATCCATTGCGACTGCGACTGCTTTTATGCGGCTGTCGAGACGCGCGACGATCCGGCTATCGCCGGTCGGCCGGTCGCGGTCGGTGGCTGGCCCGATCGGCGCGGCGTGGTTGCCACCTGTAACTACGAGGCGCGTCGCTTTGGCGTGCACTCGGCCATGCCGACCTCGCAAGCCTTGCGGCTGTGTCCGGATCTACTGGTCATCCGCCCCAATATGGAGAAGTACCGGGTGGCTTCGCAGGCGATTCTTGGCATCTATCGCCGCTACACCGATCTGATCGAGCCGCTTTCGCTTGACGAAGCCTATCTCGACGTTTCCGATTCGCAGGTGGCGCGTGGCAGCGCAACCCTGATTGCGCGCGAGATCAAAGAGCGCGTGCACTCGGAAGTCGGCATAACGGTGTCGGCCGGAGTCGCGCCCAACAAGTTTCTGGCCAAGATCGCCAGCGACTGGAACAAGCCCGACGGCCTGTTCGTAATCCGGCCCGAAGAAGTCGATGCCCTGCTCGCGCAGTTGCCGGTGGAGCGCATCTTTGGCGTTGGCGCGGTCCTGGCGGCCAAGCTGCGCAATGCCGGGATGCACACCTGCGCTGAAGTCCAACAGCGTTCGCGCCCGGAGTTGCGCGCCCTGTGCGGGCGCTTTGGTGATCGCCTCTACGAACTCGCGCGCGGCGTCGATCCACGCGTGGTGAGCAACGCCCGCGAGCGCAAGTCGCTCTCGATTGAGGAAACCTATGTGGAGGACTTGAGAAGCCTCTCGGACTGTCGCGCCCAGCTCGATCTGCTCGTCGAGCGCCTGGTTCGCGCTTCGGCCAAGCTGGAAGGCGACGAATGCATCGAAGCGCTGTTCGTCAAGATCCGCTTTGACGACTGGACCAAGACGACCGCCGAACACATTGCGCAGGCGATTGATCGCAAACTGCTCGATACCCTGCTCGAGCGTGCCTATGCGCGAGCCGGACGTGCGGTCCGGCTGCTTGGAGTAGGCGCGCGGATCGGCCGCAACGATGCGGCCGCGCAGATGAAGCTCTTCGACGCCGAGCTGGCGCCGTCCGACCAGCCAACCTAGGCGTCGTTGGCGCGCTTGACCGATTCGAGAATGACCGGAACCGGGATCTGTTCGCTGACCTGGGCGGTATCGAACAGTTTGAGGCGCGAAGCGTAATAGCGGTCCAGGCGCCAATCCTCGAGCAGCGACATCGCCAGCTCGAAGGTCTCGAAATCCAGCTTGTAGAGGTCCGACAGCAAGAATGGACGCTCTTCGCCCAAGGCGCCAACCAGAGTACTCAAGACGTGCGACGATTCTGTACCGGCGTGCGTGACGAGGTACTTACGCACTTTCTTGATTGCATTCATCAGGGGCTCTCCAGCACTGCTGCTTTTTTACTTGGGGCAGTAATCGTACGTTTAATACCTGCGCTGCGCCAAGATTTTTCACAACAATTACGGTCATAACAGCAATCATGACACGTATTTGACAGACTTGGGTAGCCCCTTGCCTAGGCCTGTTCTTCCGCCTCTCCAACGGCGTAGGTCTCGTCAAACAGGGTGTAATCCATATGGTCAACACCCGCTTCGTCGGTCCACAGCAGGTCGCGATAGGCCTCTTGCCAGCGAATCGCGGTGCTGGCGTAGTTGCAGCGCGACTGCATCAGCTGGCTGGTGGTCTCGTCGATGCCATCGATGGTCAGAATCAGGGCAGCCTGTGCGCGTGACAGGGATTCGGCATCAGCGCCAAACAGGGGACTGTTGTGGTCGATGACGTGCATGATTGACCAGCCCAGCGAGAAAATCGGATGCTGGTCGCGCACCAGCTCGAGGTCGTGCAGCTTGCGCATCCTGTGGCCCTCGGCGGTGACTTCCTCGCGCAATAGCCGCAGACGCGCCGATGCGTCGACGATGACATTCTGGCGCGCATTGGCGGCACGGATCATCAGTGTCGCTGAACCTTCGAAGGGCAGTACCACCGGATTGCGTGCGAAAAGGATCCGGGCGCGCGGCCGCGAAAAGCGCGCGAACATGATGCCCGTGAACAGGGCGATGAAACTCATGCCAAGAAAGATCTCGACCGTGGCTGTGATATGTCCGTAGAGGTTGGCCGGGTGCATATCGCCATAGCCAACCGTCGCGAGCGTCTCGACGCTAAAGAAAAATGCCCCGGCGAATCCGGCTGGGGACTGGTTGGCGATGGCCGCAGTGCCAGCGCTGTAGATGCAGGCAAAAACCAGATTGAGGACGACAAACAAAGACGCCACACTGACGAAAAACAGGGGCCAGTTGATCGTCATCGCGTAGTGGTAGAGATCGCTCCAGAAATGCTCGTGCAGGCCATGCGTGACGATTCGGCGGCCGCCACCCATGTCGAGCACGGTGGTGCGCCGGCGCGCGCGCTGGATGTCGGCTTCCGAGTGATACGGCTCTCTGTGATGCGCGGCGTGAATCTTGATGGCCATAGGGGTTCAGGTGATCGTCACAGACATGCAGGATAGCCGGGAATGAGCCTGGCAAGCGTGCCCTTGACGCACTGTGCCGCTGCGGGTCTGGCGCCCCTTCCGCCCCAATTCAGGCAACCGAACGCAGCGCTGCCGCCTCGGCCTGCGCGTCCGCGTGGTAACTCGAGCGCACCATCGGACCGACGGCTGCATGGGTGAAGCCCATATCCTGGGCTGCGCGCTCGAGCCGCACGAATGCGTCCGGGTGCACGTAACGCAATACTGGCAGGTGATGCGCGGACGGTTGCAGGTACTGACCGATGGTAAGCATTTGCACACCATGCGCGCGCAGATCGCGCATCACGCCAAGTATTTCTTCGTCAGTCTCGCCGAGCCCGACCATCAGGCCCGACTTGGTCGGCACCGCGGGATGCTCGGCGCCGAAGCGGCGCAACAGCTCGAGCGAGTACTGATAGTCGGACCCCGGCCGTGCCTGCTTGTACAGCCGTGGCACAGTCTCGAGATTGTGGTTCATGACGTCCGGCGGCGCTGTGCGCAGGATCTCCAGAGCCCGGTCCATCCGTCCACGAAAGTCGGGAGTCAGGATCTCGATACGCGTTTGGGGCGACAGTTCACGAATGGCCTTGATGCAATCGACGAAGTGCTGGGCGCCGCCGTCGCGCAGGTCATCGCGATCGACCGAGGTAACTACCACGTAGCGTAATTTGAGCGCAGCAACGGTGCGCGCCAGGTTGTAGGGCTCAGCGGTGTCAAGGGGATCGGGACGCCCGTGACCGACATCGCAGAAGGGGCAGCGCCGCGTGCACTTGTCGCCCATGATCATGAATGTCGCGGTACCGTGGCCAAAGCATTCGCCGATATTGGGGCAAGACGCTTCTTCGCATACGGTGTGCAGCTTGTTCTCGCGCAGGATCTGCTTGATCTCCGTGAAGCGCGAACCGGCAAGGCCCGCGCGTACGCGTATCCATTCGGGCTTTTTAAGGCGCTCGGCGGGAACGATCTTGATCGGGATACGCGCGGTCTTTGCTTCGGACTTCTGCTTGGCCGAAGGGTCGTGGGGCAAAGATGCGCCGTCGCGCGAACCAGAGACAGTGTTCAATCCATTTCCTTTGCGCCCAGGAGGCGGGCCAATAGCGCAGCAAGCTTGGGGCCGATTTCAGCGCAGCTGGTGTGAACCCCAAGCCCGACCAGATCGATGCAGCGCAGCCCGGGGTAACCACAGGGATCAATGCGCTCAAACGGCTCCAGATCCATCGCGACATTGAGTGCGAGACCGTGGAAGGTACAGCCGTTGACCACCTTGATGCCAAGCGCGGCGATCTTGTGTTCCACGCCGCGGTGCTCCACATACACACCCGGCGCACCCGCACGCCGCGCACCATCGACATTATACGCGGCGAGCGTATCGAGCACTGCCTGCTCGAGGATCCTCACGAACTCGCGCACCTTGATGCCGCGCCGGCGCAGATCGATCAGCGCGTAGGCGATGAGTTGACCAGGCCCATGGTAGGTCACCTGACCCCCGCGCTCGGTCTGCACTACGGCGATGTCTCCGCTCGCCAGTACATGGTGGGCACGGGATGCCTGCCCGAGAGTGAAGACCGGGGGATGCTCGAGCAACCAGATCTCGTCGTTGGTCGCGCCGTCGCGCTGGAGCGTGAAGTCGAGCATCCTCGCGTGCGTAACTGCGTAATCGACGCGCCCGAGCGAGCGCACCGCTAGCGAGCCCGGGTTGGCCTCTATCCGATGTGCCGGGGTCTCGCCGCTGCTCGCGGGGGAAGGTTCGCGCAAAGCGTTCAAGTCCTGCAGGACAGGCTATTTCGCCGGGGGAGCTGCCGGCGCCTGGCTTGTCGCCGCTGCAGGTGCGGCCGCAGGTGCCGCGGCGGGCGCGGCTGCCGGCGCTACTGCGGCACTAGCGGCCTTCTGATGCTTGTGCGTATGGTGTCCGAAGTGGTGTTGTAGGAACACACGGACCTTGGTTCGCTGGCCCGCATCGAGGCTGTCCCACACCTTGAACCAGGCTTCGTGGACTTCTTTCATGTGCGCTTCTTCGCCGGCGTGCGCTTCCTCGAGCGTGGCGACCAGTTTGCGCGGATCGAAATTCTCGTCGGCCAGCGCCGCTGCTATATTTTTATGCATCTCGTGCATCCTGGCACGCGCCTCTGGTGGCGGCTGCATCCTGGCCTCGGCATCGTCCCACAGTGCCGACTGGTCAGTGGTCAATTTAAGCGAGGCGCGCAGATGATGCAGCTGGTGCATCAGGTGATGATGCATGGCGGCGTGATCGGGCATGCCAGGTGGCGCAGCCTCGGGTGCGGCGGCCAGGCTCGCGCCACCGAAGGTCATCGCGGCCAGCAACAAGCTGGCCGGGAGAGCCCTGCTGATGAGCCGGTCCGGAATCTTCTTGCGGATATCCATGGCTTTGTTCTCCTCGCTGTTTTAACAATTTCCCCACCCGGTGGAATCATTGTCCCATTCCGGGGTCAATACCTCTGAGTGCGTGGGCCGGAATTGGTTGCAAACTGTCACCCGGACACGGCTTCTTGATCCACTAGAATACACTTCTGATACGTATGGGAACACCTCTGCATTCCACCAACACGCCGGCCGGCAGCGCACGCACCGCAGCGCGACGTCGGCTGCTGGTCGTCGATGACGACGGCGAGTTGCGCCAGTTGCTCTCGACTTACCTGACGCGCCACGGCTTTGACGTGCTGCTGCTCTCGAGCACCAGTCAGATCGACCAGTTCATCGACCGCTATGGTCCGCATCTGATCGTGCTCGACCTGATGATGCCGGGTGAAGACGGACTCGCGGCCTGCCGTCGGCTGCGCAGCCGTGGCGAGACCCTGCCGGTGATCATGCTGACTGCACGCGACGAGGCGGTCGACCGGATCGTCGGACTCGAGTCGGGTGCCGACGACTACCTGGGCAAACCGTTTGAACCCCGGGAATTGCTCGCACGAATCGACGCGGTCCTGCGACGCAATCCCGGCGGCGACGTTGGCGGCGGACTGCAGACCTTCCAGTTCGGGCCCTTTGAATGTGATTCCGTGGCACGCGAGCTGCGGCGCGATGGCCAGGTCGTGCCCCTGACAGGGGGCGAGTTTACGCTGCTCAAGGTTCTGGTGCGGCACGCCAACCGACCCCTCAAGCGCGAACGCCTGCTCGAGTTGACTCGCGGCGGCGAGACCGACAGCATGGACCGCGCGATCGACATGCAGATCTATCGCCTGCGCCGCGCGCTGGAAGACGACCCCGGTCATCCGCGCTATATTCGGACCATCTGGGGCGTGGGTTACGTATTTGTCCCCAATCCGGAGGGTAGTGGCGCGGTCGAGGCCGACGCTGCGGCCCCCGATTCCGCAGCGGTGGCTGACTCGACATGAGCCTCGTCCCGCGCTCGCTGCGCGGTCGCACGCTGCTGCTGGTTCTCGCTGCCATGATTGCCTGTCAGGCGCTCACGCTCGCCCTGTTGTCGGTCTATCGCCACAATTTTCTTGGCAATCGCGGGCGCGACTACATGGCAAGCCATATTCTCCTGGTGCGCACCACGCTGCGTCATGCGAGCGCCGCAGAAGTAGCACGCGAACTGGAGAACGCCCCAGGTGGGCGTCGCATGCGCCTCGTCGAAAACCTGCCCGACAATGTGTCGGCTGAACCGGCGACGCCGGACGCCTATCAGCAGCGCATGATCGATGGGCTGCGCCAGGATTACGGACCGGATGCCGTGCGCTTTTCGCCACCTCCGGCCGTCGCGCTCTATGTGCAGGTTGAGCCCAGGGGCTGGTGGCTGATGATCCCGGCGGCACGTTTTGACGTTCCGATTCCATGGACCACGGTGGTCTCGACCCTCGGTGCGGCGGGTCTGATGGCGCTGTTCGTGATGCTCTACATCGTGCGACTGTCTCGACCGCTGCACGATCTCGCGCAGGCGGCGCGCGACTTTGATATCGGCAAGCGCCTGCAGCTGCGACTGTCCGGTCCCGATGAGGTGCGCGCGGTCACCGAGCAGTTCAATGCAATGGCCGAACGGATCGCCCAGAATGACGCGGAGCGACGTGTGATGCTCGCCGGGCTGCCGCACGATTTGCGGGCCCCGCTGGCGCGCGCCAAGCTGCGCCTGGCCATTATGGAAGAATCCGAACGCAGCGGCTTCGAGCGTGATCTCGCCGAGATCGAGCGCATTGCCGATCAGTTCGTGGCCTATCTGCGCGGCCTGGATCGCGACACGAGCCGCTTCGCGTCGATCGATCTGGCAGCGCTATTGCACGGGCGCAGCCAGGTCTGGCAGGGCGCAGGACAGGAAGTTGTCGAGCAGACCATCGACCCGGCCAAAGTGCTCGGCGACGCCGGCGCACTCGAACGGGCGGTCGACAACCTGATCAGCAACGCCTTCACTCACGGCGCCGCACCCGTGGTGCTGCGCGGCCTGGCGGGACCTGAAAGCTACCGGATCGAGATCGAGGACTGCGGCCCGGGCATCCCGCTGGACTCACGCGATGCGGCGCTCGAAGCCTTCGTGCGCCTGGACAGCGCGCGCGGGCCGACAGGCATTGCAGGTGGCCACTGCGGACTCGGTCTGGCGGTCGTGCAGGCAGTCTCGAAGCTGCACGGAGGCTCCGTATCGCTGGCCAACGCGAGCCACGGCGGTCTGATCGCCACCATCAGTCTGCCTCTCGCGGCAAAAACCACGGCAGCCTGCCCCGGCTAGAGCGCCGCACTCACCATCGGGTGATCCGAGAGATCCTGGTACAACGCGTCGAGTTGTTCGCGGCTGACCGCGCGAATGGTCGCGGTGATACTCAGGTACTTGCCTTCGCGCGAGCGGCGTGAAGACAGCGTGCTCGCGTCAAAGTCCGGCGCATGACGCAACACCAGCGCCGTCATGGTCGCCACGAACGCGGGGTTGTTGGGTCCGAGTATCTTGATCGGGAAGTCGACCGGATACTCCATGAGGCTTTGCAGGTCTGACATGGTATTGGTTCGCCGTGCTCCTAGTGGCCGCCCGCCCGTGCTGCCGCAATCGATGCGCGCTTGGCCTCCTGATACCACTGGTAGAGCGCCTCGTAGACGGGGCCCGGCACACCCGCACCGACGGCGCGCCCATCGATGCGACTGACCGCCAGCACCTCCTTGCTCGCCGACGAAAGCAGCACTTCGTCGGCGGCATGCAGTTCGGCAGCCGTGATCGGCCGGATCTCGAGTGTCAGGTCGTGGGTTGCTGCGAGTTCTGCCAACAGGCCGTAGCGGATACCTTCGAGGATGCGCTCGTCCCTGGGTGGCGCAAGCAGCACCCGATCGTGCACCACCCAGACATTGGTTGATGAGCCTTCGGTCAATAGGCCGTCGCGCAGCATGATCGTCTCGACCGCCTCGTGCTCGGCAGCGTACTGCGCCATAAGCACGTTGCCCAAAAGGGACGTCGACTTGATGTCGCAGCGCAACCAGCGATTGTCGACGGCCGTCACCGCGCGCACACCAGCGCGGCGCTGGGCCTCGGGCACCACCGGCAGCGGATTGCTCATGATGAACACGGTGGGTGAGAGGCCAGCGGGGAAAGCATGCGCGCGCTTGGCAACCCCACGCGTGACCTGCATGTAGACGAGCTGATCGGGCACCTGATTGCGCTGCACCGCCTCGGCGATCAATTCCTTCCAGCGCTGGGTATCAAAGGGATTCGCGATCGCGACCGCATTGAGGCTGCGCGCCAGGCGCGTCAGATGCTGGTTAAGACGAAACGGCACCGCCTCGTAGACCGGAACGACTTCATAGACACCGTCACCAAAAATGAAGCCGCGATCAAGGACCGGAACCCGCGCCTCGGAAAGCGGCTGCCATCCTTGATCAGTGCCAACCTGCAGAAAGACGCTCGCTTCGTGCGTGCCGAGGGAGCGTGCGGATTGGCCCGCTGCGATATCGGCGGAATTCATTTCTTGAACATCAGGCGCAGCGAGTCCCAGGTCCGCCCGAACCAGCCCGCCGCGGCCACGTTCTCCAGCGCCAGCACGGGATACTCGCCCAGTGCCTGGCCGGCCACACTCACCTTGAGCGTGCCGATCCGGTCGCCCGCGTTCAGGGGCGCGAGCAGCGGCTGCTTGGTCTCAAGCACCGGTTTGACTTCGCCGGCCTGTCCCTTGGGTATCGTCAAATACAGCGCACGATTGAAGCCGACCTTGATGATCGGGCTGCGGCCCTTCCATACTTCGGGATTGGCAATGGCCTGGTCGGCATCGTAGAGTTTGACTACCTCAAAATTCTGGAATCCCCAGTTAAGCAGCTTCAGGCTCTCCTCGGCACGGGCGGCGCTTGAGTCGGCCCCAAGCACGACGGCGAGAATGCGCCGCTCCCCGCCGGTGGCCAGCGGCCGGTGCGCCGACGAGATCAGGCAGTAACCGGCGGCCTCGGTGTGGCCGGTCTTCACGCCGTCAACCGACGGATCGTCCCACAGCAGAGTATTGCGATTGCGCTGCACGATGCCGTTGAAGGTGAATTCCTTTTGCGAATACAGCTTGTAGTAGTCGGGAAACTCGGCGATCAGGTGCTCAACCAGGATCGCCAGATCCGCCGGTGTGGTGTAGTGCTGGGGGTCGGTCAGGCCGGCGGCGTTGCGATAGTTCGTGCCAGTCATGCCAAGGCGCTTGGCTTCGGCATTCATCATGTCGACAAAGCCTGGCTCACTGCCGGCGACCGCTTCCGCGAGCACGAGTGCTGCGTCGTTTCCCGATTGGATGATGAGCCCATGCAGCAGGTCGTCAACGGTCGCCGTCTTGCCCGGCGGGATAAACATGACCGACTCTTCACGCTGATTGACGTGCTTGTAGAGATCAGCACGCACATGGACGGCCTGATTGATCGCAAGGCGCTTGTCGGCGAGCGCGCGCAATGTCAGATACTCGGTCATGAGCTTGGTGAGCGAAGCCGGATCGACTCGCGCGGTCGCACCTTCGGCCGCGAGGGTCTGACCACTGGTCAGATCGACAAGCAGCCAATTGCGCGCGGCAATGGTCGGCGCCGGCGCGATCTGCGCCTGCGCCAGTGAAGCAAACGCTGAGAGTACGCACAACAGAAAAGCCAATAGGAAAGGATTGCGAACGGCTGGGCTGCTAAGGGACATTGAATGGACTCGCGGTAGAAATACTCTGAAATGCGCGCGCTGCAGGTCGGGCGCTGAATAAAGCTAGATGAAGTTTGCCCCGATCCGCTTGAACAAGGCACGCACCTCGTCCGGACTCACCGAATTCTGAGGCGAGGCGACCATGTCCTCGGCATCGCGCAAGGCAGCGCGCAGGGCGGCTGGAGTCTGGGCAGCAGCGATGCGCTGGGCTGCGGTGTTGGCAACTGCGCCAAAGCTCTTTTCCAGCTGCGATACGGCACGACGCTTGAATTCCTCGAACATATCGGGGGTCAGGCTGGCCGACAGGAAGGGGTCGTCGCTTGAGCCGAGCACATCGTGGTTGGTCTGCTCTCCAACCTTCTCGATGAAACCATTCTCGACCAGATAGTCGATCGTTTCCTGAATCTCTTCGGGTCGCGACACGGTGGCCAGCTCCGCGACCGAGCGCTTACCGTCAAGCAGCGCCAGAAACCGGCGGTAGCGGGCGGCCAGGCGATGCGGATGGATGGCGACGCTATCGTCCGCCTTGCCGGTTTTGGCGTATATGAAGTGGTGGTTCATAACTATCGTGCTCAGTCGGGTTCCGGCTCACTGGCTCCCAGCGCGCCCTGATCCGGCCAAGGGCCTAGAACGATTTGCTTGATGATATTGAGCTTGCGATGAAAAAAGTGATTGGTGCCCGGAACCAGGACAATTGGTAAATCCTGAGGTCGTGCCCAGTCTAACACCGCTGCCAAGGGCACGGTATCGTCCTCCTCCCCATGGATTACCAGAGTGCCTGGTGGCACCGTCGCAGCAATGTTGCGGGTCACGGCAGGTGCCACCAGAATGAGCCGCTCGGCCGGAGTGCCGCGCGCGGCGAGGCGAGCCGCCACGTGCGTTTGCACAAAGCCTCCGAAGGAGAATCCCGCCAGCACAATTTGCTTTTGCTTGACGCGGGGAAGCAGCGTATCAAGGACCAACAGCAAATCATCGGTCTCGCCGCGGCCTTCGTCGTGCGCGCCCTCGCTCTGGCCCACTCCGCGAAAATTCGGGCGGGCAGCCAGATAGCCAAGACTCAGGAGCGCGCGCGCAAGCGTCTGGGCCACTTTGTTGTCCAGCGTGCCGCCAAATAGCGGATGGGGATGGGCGATCATGGCGAGGCCGCGCGGCTCACCGACTGGTTCATCGATTGCCACCTCGATCGCGCCGGCAGCTCCCGCCACGAGCTCGCGCCGGGTGTGTACATTCATTGCGGATCCAGGAGCAGTCGCTCAACAACCTTGCCATCGCGCAAATGGCTGTCAACAATTTCGTCGATGTCGTGAGCATCCACATAGGTGTACCAGACGCCCTCGGGATATACGACCGCAACCGGACCCTCTTCACAGCGATCAAGACAGCCCGCCTTGTTCACGCGCACGCCCCCCGGCCCGGAGATTCCGGCAGCCTTCACGCGGGCCTTGGCGTGGTCAAGCATCGCTGCCGCGCCTTGGGCTGCACAGCAGGGGCGGTCGCCGGGTTCACGTTGGTTCTGGCAAAAAAAGATATGGTGCTTGTAGTACACGGTTTGGTTTCTTTCAAAAGTGAGCCAAGAGCCCCGCGCTCATGATCGAGCGGCCTTCACGGTATAAGGGTAGCGCATCAGACTAAAGAGGGCTCGTCCAGCTGCGCTGGGCCACCGGATCAGGCCAGCTTGAACCGACAGGCTGCAGGGACAACCAGGTTTCCACGAGCTTGCCGCCCGCGATTCGATATGACTGGAAGCCAGCCTGATTCTGAACATGGCTTGTCTGAACATCTGTCCACTGAAAGGCAAAGCGGAACCAGGCCCTATCTTCCGAAAAGGCATGGTCAAAGACCAGCACGCGGATGCCTGGCCGAGCCTCGTGAACCTCACGGATTTCGGCGGCGTAAGCATCGCTGCTGACCGTGCGGTCTCCTTTTTGGTCGTGGCGCAGGTATTGGCTGGCTAGGCAGCCGGGAATCAGATCGTAGCGGGCCTCGTGCCAGACCAGTTCCCATCGGTCAAACAGCTCAATAGTGCTGGGTGTATTCATCAACTGCCAATGCAGACAAAGATCTTCTCGTACAAGCCGTTCTCCCGCGTAAATAAAATCAGGACCGATGTTTTTTCACGGACCTGCCGATAGGGCTCATGGGACATCTGCCGGTTCGTGGACCCCGGGGTTTGATGCGCTTGAACACGGATTCAATTGTATGACCACTGGATACGACGCTTGCCCAGAGCCCATTGGCGCAATCGATTCGGTTCGGCCTGTTCAGTATCGGGCGGCCCCTCGAGCACGCTCCCGACGCTCAATCCAGGACGGCACAGCGTCACTTGCCGCGACCAGGAGATCCACTGGCAGCGAGTCTGCAGCGTCGTCCCAGAGATTCTCAAAGTCTGCCCTTGAGATGGTCGCAAAAATTCCCCAGTGATCCCGCCAGGAGCTCTCCAGCTTGAATTGGGCGAGATTGCCAAAGCGATCTTCGCGATGGGATCGGTCATAGCGCAAGAGAAAGCCGTTCGCGAAGGCGTCGACCTGCCTCACCGGATAGCCATCCACGTCGAATTCGAGGTAGCGAACGAAGGCACCCCAGCGCAGAGGTTGGGTGCGTTCATATCGATCCTGCACGGGTGATTTTGCATAGAACATGATCTTCATCCATTCCGTAATTTTCGGTCACCCCGATCCTGAATCATGATCCCAGAGCGCTCCATTGTGAGACCGGCAAGCCGCTACTTCGTTTCAGCAATTCCCAACACAAATTGTCAGGCTGTCGCTCAAGGCCAGGTCGTTGCTCGCAGGCGGCGCACCCGTAGCAGATAGACCAGCGCGAGCAGCGGCCAGATCAGATTGATCCCGAGCGCCAATCCATAAAAATTGAGAAGTCGGCCACGCTCCCAGTCCTGCCAGGCTGCGCCAAAGTAGGGATTGTCGGGCATGAAATTGGCAATGTAGAGGCCTGCCAGCAAGGCAAATAGCGCCAGCAGGCGTCGCAGCCCCTCGCGCCAGCGCAGTGTGGCAAGTAGGAGCAGTGCGCCAAGCGCGATTCCACCGAGGGCACCAGGTGAGATCCAAACCAGCGGTGCCGAGGGACTGTAGGTTAAGCCGGTGGCAAAGGTCTTCAAGGCAAGTGCTGCCAAGAGGTAGCCGAGCAGGAGCCACGCGCGCGGCGCGCTTTGCCTCATCTGCATCGAAAACAGCAGGCCTGGAGTAAGCGTGAACAGGCCACAGCCAGCGACCTCGAGGAACTCGAAATCCTGAGCCGAGGGCTCCCAGGCACCGAACGGCAAGTCGGTAAGTACGCTCGGATCGATGGCTTTGACGATCGCGCCCACCGCCAGCGCCAGCGCCTGCGGATAGAGAATCGCTCCCAGCCACAGCACGGAAAGAACAAGACCCGCGCCAGCGTCGCTCTCGAACCAGCGCTGGCGCAACTCGCGCAGGCGACTGCGATCGAGGATGGCGCGTGCGGAGCTGTGCGCCACCAGCGCACCCATGCAAGCGCCCGCGACATTGGTCACCAGATCAACCCGGGACGCGACTCGGCTTGGCAGGAAAGTCTGGGCAGCCTCAAGCAGGGCGGACAGGGCTGTCGCGCCAACGCACGTCACGAACACCGAGGCGAGCCCGCGAACCCGCGGATAGAGGGCATAGACGGCGAACAAGCCGAGCGGAAAATAGCCCACCACGTTGACGATGACGTCGAATTCGAAGGCATGACGCGGCCAGGGCGCAAGAAGATAGTCGAACGCGCCAATGCCCCGGTCGTGCCAGCCTACAAAGGGATACAGGCTGGCGTCGATAACGAGGCCGAGATAGGCGAAAAAGCAGATTTGAGCCAGCGGCGAAGCCCTCGCCTGCCAGCCTTGCGGCGCCGACTCCTCGTCACTTACCCGTCGTCTCGGGGTGCGCCGCTTGGAATACATGGATCAATTTTATACCGCTCGTGCCTTTTACCCGGAAACACGCCCTGCTGTGGTGCGTGAAAGACCCGTGAAAAGGCCAGCAATGGCAAAATTGGCCTGTGGATCAAGCCAGCGATGACCTTCCCTACCGCCTACTTGCGCTGCTGTCGGACGGCTTGCCGCGTCGCATCACGACCCTGACGCAGCACCTGTCGATTCCCGAATCGGAGCTTGAGACTGCGCTTGCCCGTCTGCGCGCAATCGGTCTTGAGTGGCTCGACCGTGGGCAGGGTGCGATCGGCCTCAGTCGCGCCTTCGTACCACTGAATGCCGCGCGCATCCGCGAGCGCCTTGCGCTTCTCGGAATCGTCGCGAGCGTCGAGGTGAGCCTTGAGCTTGCCTCGACGAACAGCGAATTGCTCGAGCGTGCGCGTCGCACGAGTCCGGGCGCGGCGCCCATATGCGTACTCGCGACCGAATTCCAGTCTGCCGGGCGCGGCCGTCA
Organism: Mycobacteriaceae bacterium; assembly: GCA_903970145.1. Classification (GTDB taxonomy): domain Bacteria; phylum Pseudomonadota; class Gammaproteobacteria; order Burkholderiales; family Burkholderiaceae_D; genus CAJCHO01. The sequence continues at coordinate 30,264 of CAJCHO010000031.1, forward strand.
GGGACGGGTCTGGCATGCATTTCCCGGCAGTTCCTTGTGCGTTTCCTTCTCGCTCGAACTGCCGCGCGCGCTCGGCGACCTGTCCGGGCTATCCCTCGTGTGTGGTCTCGCGGTGCGTGACGCGCTCGCGCGCCACCGCGTACAGGCCCAGCTGAAGTGGCCCAATGACCTGCTCGTAGCTGGCAAGAAGCTCGGTGGCATCCTCGTTGAAGTCCATCCGCTCGGATCCGAGCGCACCGTCGCGGTGATCGGTGTCGGCCTGAACGTTCATCCGGACGAGCGACGCGACGAGGCGCTCGCAGCGGCTCCTGCCAGCCTGGCCGTGACTGATCTCGAAAGCGCTGGCGCGGGTCCGGGAATTGACCGCAATCATCTGCTGGCCGATGTTGCCGACACCTTGAGCGCCTGTCTGCCCGCGTTTGGCAGTACCGGCTTCGCACCTTTTCAGACCGACTGGAATGCGCACCACGCCTTCACCGATCTGCCCGTCGAGGTCGTCGAGCGCGGAGCACTGCGCGCGCGCGGGATAGCACGCGGAGTCGATAGCGCAGGACGCCTGGTACTGGATTCTGACGGCACCCGCCAGAGCCTGGTGGCCGGCGAAATCACGCTGCGCCCCCTCTGATTTCCCATGAGGGTCCTCCTGGTCGACATTGGCAACTCGCGCATCAAGTGGCGCACGGCGTCCCTGTCCGGCGACATCGAGGATGTGCTCGAAGAGGGCAACCATGCGCTGGATGACGAGGCCCTGACAAGGCCCCTCTGGCGGGGGCTCAAGTTCGAGGCAGCGGTGCTGGCAAGTGTGGCGAGCGCCCCTGTCCTGGCCGCGATCGAGGCTGCGCTGGCGCAGGGCCGCCCGAACCTGCCTCGTACCGTCGTGCACGCCCAGGTGCAGCAATGCGGCGTCAAGAATGGCTACAGCACGCCCGAGCGGCTGGGTGCCGATCGCTGGGCGGCACTGATCGGCGCGCGCGCACTGTGTCCCGACCGCGAGCTGGTCATTGCAAGTTACGGGACCGCAACGACAATCGATGTACTCGAATCGAGCGGCCAGTTCGCCGGTGGTGTGATCCTGCCGGGCTTTGCCCTGATGCGCGAGGCGCTCGCCTCAGGAACTGCACGCCTGGGTCGGGTGGACGGCACTGAGCAGTTGATCGCCCGGGATACAGGTGACGCCATAGCCAGCGGGGTCATGCACGCACAGGTGGGCGCCCTCGAGAGGGTGGTGCGGCAGCTTGAGAGCGAGCGTGCTGCGCACCCCGAGGCGCGCAACTGTCTTTTGTGTGGCGGCCACGCAGGGCAGGTGCTGCCCCGACTGTCGTTCGCGGCGGCGATCGTTGATAATCTCGTGCTACGCGGCCTTTTCGAGATCGCCCGCGACACCTACTTGCCCCGGATGCAAAGTTGAGAACCCTCTTCGTGCTGCTGCTGCTCGCCAATGTCGCGTTCTTTGCGCTGGTTCACGAATTCTTTGGGCGCGTGATTGCCGACGGGCGCGAGCCGGAGCGCCTGGCTCAGGAGATCCATCCCGAGCGGGTCCGGGTGCTCGCAGGCGGGGCTGAGGCGTCAAGCAGCGGCGTGCGCGCAGTCACGCCGCGTACTGTTGCCTGTCTGGAATTCGGCGGCTTTGCGCCGGAAGACGCAAGACGGGTCGAGAGTCAGCTCGATGCGATCGGGATTACCACGCGCTCGACCGTACACCGCTCCGAAGACCAGAACAGCTTCATGGTCTACCTGCCGCCTTTTCCCAACAAAGCCGAGGCTGACCGGGCCAGTGCCGAGCTGCAGCGCATCGGCGTGAACGACTTCTTCATCATTCAGGATGCGGGCCCGTTCAAGATGGCCATCTCGCTGGGCGTGTTCCGGACCGAGGATGCGGCCAAGGCGCGCCTGACCGCCTTGAGTCAGCTCGGAGTGCGTAACGCCAAATCGGGGGAGCGGGCCATCCCGATTGCCAGGAACTACTACGATTTGCGCAATCTGGACGTGGATTCGCTGGCCAAACTCAATGACCTGCGCGCCCAGCAGTTCCCGTCACAGGAGTTTCACGACTGTCCGGCTTCACCCGCGACGGCCCCTGCTTCCTCAAGCGGCACGTAGAGCTGCCAGACCGAATCGGCCTGATTGGCCGTCGACCCATCGAAGAGCACGAAGTGTGCGAGCGAGCGCGCCCGCTCACGTGAGCGCGGCAGCCAGAACAGGTGGGCTGCACGAAACACGTCCGCTACGCGCTCGGCCGGTCCACGATACTCAAAGCGGGCGTAGCGCCCGCGCGCAAGCGTGACTTCACCGAATTCATGGCTATGGCCGGCTTCGAGCGAGGCCGGGTCAATGCCGATCTCCACCCGATAGCCACCACCAGTCAATAGACCGAACAGATCCGTCGTCAGAGCAATATGCGGCGCGCCCTCGGCGTGCGCTCCCCGTTCAACCAGAGCAAGGGCCTTGCAAACCGACTGCAGCTCGCCACCCTCACGCACGTCGGCACGCACGAATGAGACGGCGCGAGCTGACAGATTGGCAATCTCTGCCGGCTCAAGCGACTCGGCACCCACGCCCAGACGGTCACGCAGGCCATTCTCGACATCTGCCAGACGGCTGTTGAGCATGTCCTGGCGAAAACGCGTCGGAGCTATACCGAAGTAGGCCGAAAACGCGTGCGAGAACGCTGACAGGGTCTTGTATCCGGAGTTGCGCGCCACGACGCTGACCGGGGCGAGCTGGAACAATAGTGCCTGGGCCGAACGTTCCAGGCGCAGGCGCTTGACATGCTGGTGCAGACTCTCGCCGAAGTAGGCGCGAAACTTACGGTGGAAATGGAAGGGCGAAAGATTGATCCGGGAGGCGAGGAGCTCAAGCGTGAGCTCCTCGCGCAGGTGCTCGTTGATGAAAGTCGACAGATTAAGCAGGCGCGGCTGTACCACCGCGAACCGGCTGCGTTTTTCGTTACCCGTAGTTCGCGCGTCGGTCATTGTGTTATTCCTGGATGGATCGCGATTCGGCCTGCTGTCGTGTGCCAGGGGTTGCAAAAGTTCACGCATGTGCGGCCTCGCTTTCGAGTATCCGGGTGGTACGTCCCGGTCGGAGAATCACGGGCGCCACCCGCGTACGTTCTGCCTGCGGCTCGAGCGGAACAAGCACTTTCAGGCGGCGCACCTCGTGCATGCGCTGCGGCGCCCCCCCTTCGAAGCTGACAAACAGCCGTCCACTACCCGGACAGCGCCCACTGCGTGCAAGCCAGGGGTCTAGCGCTCTCCCAAGAAGCCGGTAAACCTGAGCCAGACTACCACTTCCTTGAACTAGCGCGTACTCGCCGCCGCGCAAGGTCAGCCGCACAAAACGCGGCTGCTTTTCCGCGGCGCGCGGCTCACCGATCAGTGCATCCCACTCAGCCCCGGCTATTGCCAGGGAACTCAGATGCAGCGGTCGCATGCCGGGACCGCGCGCGCGCGTCGTGCGCGCCTGCAAGGCCGGCAGCGAATCGATGAGCAGGGTATCGATGGATTCGGGAATCGCCATGCGCGCGCTGTATCCCGGCGCGCTGCTCTGAAGTACGACGATCTCGCGCTCCTCGAGTTCACACAGGTGCACTGAAAAGCCTTCGAGGCCGGCCGACTGCCGGGGACCGTCACGACGTTCGGCCAAGGCGCGTGCGCGATAGGCGCGCGGCGACACCCCGGCGTAGGCGGAAAAGGCATGCGAGAACGATGACAGGCTCTTGTAACCAGTGGCAAAGGCGATCGCCTTGACGCTGCGCCGTGCGCGCGGCGCCGGGTAACTAAGCTCGAAGGCGGCGCGCTCCATGCGCAGGCGCGTCACGAAATCATGCAGGGTCTCGCCCGACCAGGCCTTGAAGACCCGGTGAAAACGAAACCGCGATAGCCCGGCCATATCGGCCAGGGCCAGCAAGGAGAGATCGGAATCGAGGTGCTCCTGTATGAACAGGCAGGTGTTATATAGATCGACGCTATCGGCCATGCAGCACTCCAACAAGATGCGCACAGCAGGTGCACGCAAGACACGCAAAGGGAGGGACTGGTCAGTTTGATCAGTGCACTGAGGATTGAACAAAATTGGCGCGAAAAGTTGCGCGCTATCGCTCAGAAGCCGGAATTTCGCAAATATCGGCAAGTATCTCGACGCCGATTTCGTGGTCACCTCACGGGCTTCTCCCGCTCGGACACGGGCCCTTTACCAAGCGGGCCGCGCGTCTTCCAGAGCATGGACCAATACCATCGTCTGCAGTAGGGACATGGCGACTGTAAGCGTCACCAAATCTCACGCCCGGCTAGCCACGCTCAAGCGTAAAGGCCGCACGCACGCGGCCGGTTTCGATGCCTCGATAGTTCCTTATTGGCGGCTTATGCCAATTGGCTAGACGGGCCCGTTCGGATTCATCGAGCAAGCCCAGTTGGGATAGGGTCTCGACAAAGGCGGCATGCAGGGCACGCGCCGAACCGTCCGCGATCTTCACCGCGACGCCAAGACCGAGCTTGCGGCTGGCAAAGGCCTGCACTCCATCCGCGCCGGCCTTGCTGACCCAGTCTCCGGCACGCATGCTCATATAGGTGAGATCCTGGCGTCCCTGACCTGCAACCAGTTCCGGATGCTGCGTCATCGCATCGAACAGCAGCTCCAGGCGCGCATCATCGGCGTCGCGCTGCCTGCCCGGACGGGCGGCGAGCCGCGCATAGAGTCGCGCTATGGCCGAAAGGGGCAAACGGTAGTTGGGAGCTGAACAGCCATCCACTCCGGCTTGAACGCGCTCCTCGTCCAGACCGGTCAGCTCCCCGAGCACGGCCCGGATCTCTCCTTGCAGTGCGTGGTCCGGATCGAGATAGGTCTCTAGCGCGGCACCGTGCAGATGGCACCACGCCAGAAATCCGGCGTGCTTGCCCGAGCAATTGTTGTGCAGCTGATTCCACTGCGCATGCGCCGGAAGCGGCGTGCCAAGCGTGGAATAGAAAAGCGGTGCGTGCGCGCCGCAGCGCAGGTCGCCCTCGGAGGCGCCGATCTTGTGCAGGAGATTACTCACCCTTTCGAGGTGGCATTGCTCACCCGAGTGGCTCGAGCAGATTACTGCCAGATCGCCGCTATCGAGCCCAAGGCGCAGGTGGCCATCGCTACGCAGCAGCGGTAGCGCCTGAAAGGGTTTCAAGGTCGAGCGGGTGAAGGTCGGATAATTCTCGTCGCCAGCCCGAAACAGCAGCTTGCCCTGGCTGTTGGTGACAGCGATCGCTCCAAAATGCGCGTTCTCCACCGCGCCAGTCGCGCCTGGTAGCGCCCGCGTCGTCTCAACGAGCAGCGTTGCGCTCACGATCCGAGCGAGCGGATGCGCGCCAGAGTCGCCGTCGTCGAGCGCTGGTGAACGATCGGTATGGCAAACGCCTCACCGCCCCAACTGCGCACCAGGGCCGTTTCGGCAAGGCGCTCCATGTCGTAGTCTCCGCCCTTGACGATGATCTCGGGTCGCAATCGCCCGATCAGCTCAAGCGGTGTGTCCTCGTCGAAGCTGACCACGAGGTCGACGCAGGACAAGGCGGCAAGCAGGGCCTGACGATCGGCGAGCACATTGATTGGTCGATCCTCACCCTTGCCAAGACGCCTGACCGAGGCGTCGCTGTTGACCGCAACCACCAGGGCGGCGCCGAGCGCGCGGGCCTGGAACAGATAGGTGACATGTCCGCGATGCAGGACGTCGAAGACGCCATTGGTAAATACGAGGGGGTGCGCCAGGCGGGCAACGCTCGCGGCCTCTTCGCCACTGGCAACGATCTTGGATTCGAACTGCGGGGGGGCCAGCTGGGTCATTGCGGCGGTCTCCCGCCGTGCATCACTGCTATCGGACATTGCCCGCGGCAACCGGCGCGACTACCGCCGGGAGCGCCTGCGCAGCACCCAGGGCGATGCGCTGGGTGATTTCCTTGCGATAGCGATTGAGGTCCTGCGCCGACGAAAAGGTGCGCTCGAACAGCAAGGACATGTTGTGCAGGATGCGCTCGACTACCTTGCCTTCCCATTCGCTGTCGAACTTGATCTGGGTATCGAGCCAGCGCTCAAGCCAGCCCGGATCGGGCAGACGCGACTGCACGGTGTCATTGGGAAACAGCGCTTCATTGACGTGCAGATTGGTCGGGTGCAAGGGCTTTTCCGTGCGGCGCGCCGAGGCCATCAGTACGCCAATCTTGGCGAAGGCAGCGCGCGCCGAATCACCCAGCTCCCCGAGCGCCTTTTTCATGTAACGCAGATAAGCGCCACCGTGGCGCGCTTCATCCTGCGATATCAATTTGTAGATGTGCTTGATGACCGGTTCGGTGTGCCACTCTGCGGCGCGACGATACCAGTGGTTCAGACGAATCTCGCCGCAAAAATGCAGCATCAGGGTCTCAAGCGCGGGAGCCGGATCAAAGGGAAAGCGCACTGCATCAAGCTCGGCTTCGCTTGGGACCAGCGCCGGACGGTAGCGCCGCAGGTATTCCATGAGAACCAGAGAGTGCTTCTGTTCCTCGTAAAACCACACCGACATGAAGGCCGAAAAATCCGAGTCGTCATGGTTGTCGCGCAAAAACATCTCGGTTGCCGGCAGGGCCGACCATTCCGTGATGGCGTTCATCTTGATTGTCTGAGCCTGCTCGTCGGTGAGCTTGGAGGCGTCAAAGGAATCCCAGGGAATGTCGCGGGACATTTCCCAGCGAACTTCTTCGAGCGATTTGAAAAGTTCCGGATAAAGCATCGTGGTCACCACAGGCAAGTGTTTGATTTTACCAGAATTTGGTAACAAACCCGGATATTCTCCAGACCCTACAAGGCGTCTTCATGACTAAAAACCGCGTTAGCCGATAAGAAGATGTACGCAGGCAAGGGCCCAGCGGATGCCGGAGGGCTCGATCAGGGCGCGTTCGCCCTCTTCTCACCGGCGTCAGCAAGCAGCGCCGCGCGCAATTTTGGGTCCTGGGTGCGCGGATCGAGCCAGATCGCGAAAAACCAGCGCGCCAGTTCCGGGTCATGGAGTGCGCCGACCGGCACGCCGTTTGAATAGAGCTGCAGCCCGTCCTGGGGCACGAAGATACCGGTCAGGCGCTGCCCGGGGCTGACATCGGGCATCAGCACGCGCAATTGCTCGTACCACTTCTGGCGTAAGGCCTCGTCAGCGGCCCCAAGGCGCTCGAATTCATCGAGCGCGGTCTTGGCGATGTCGGCGCCCTTGAGATTCAGGGCGTAGGTCAATTCGAGCGCGAACGGCGCGGCGCTTGGCGCGTCGCTGTTGAATCCGGCGTCACCCACCCAGAACCTGGCGTCATAGACGCGAAAAAGCAGGTAGCGAAATGGTCCCTGGCCCGACAGGCGCGCGTGCGGCACCGCCGCCGCGATATGCGCGGGCGTGCTCTCGTCGGCCGCGAGCGTCGAGGCAGCAAGTGCCAGCCACAGCCCGAGAATGCAGGCAGTCGCTCGCAGCGGGCCCAGGGGATTAGCGGACGCGCTCGAGCGTGAACTGGATAACATCGGTGTTGCCGCAGCGAAATGCCGCTTCGCAGTAAGCAAGATAGAACGCCCAGGTACGGATGAACGCGGTGTCAAAGCCGAGTGCGCGCACCTCGCGTTCGCGAGTGCGGAAATTGCTGTGCCAGATGGCGAGCGTCTGCGCGTAATCGGCACCAAAAGCAAACTCGTTACGCACAATCAGTCCGGCCTTTTGGGCGGCCTCGCGAAAGACCTTGGGACTGGGCAGCATGCCACCCGGGAAGATGTATTGCTGGATGAAGTCCGTGCCACGGCGGTAGTCGGCAAACAGCGCATCATCAATGGTTATGGTCTGGACCACCGCTCGCCCGCCCGGTTTCAGACTGCGCGCGAGCGCGGCAAAGTAGCCCGGCCAGTACTGCTCACCGACTGCCTCGAACATCTCGATCGAGGCGATGCCGTCGAATTGCTCATTGGCGTCGCGATAGTCCTGCAGCCGCAGTTGGACGCGGCCGTCGGCCTCTACGCGCGACAGCCGCTGTTGTGCGTAGTCGAGTTGCTCGCGAGACAGCGTGATCCCGGTCACGCATAGATCGGCGCGCAGCGCCTGCTCGGCAAAACCGCCCCAGCCGCAACCGATCTCGAGCACGCGCGCCCCTGGTGCCAGGTCTAGCTGCGCCAGAATGCGCTGATACTTCTCGTGCTGCGCCAGATCCAGCGCCGCCGCGTCGTCAGCCCCCACGGCCTGCCCGGCGAACAGACCGCTCGAGTAGGTCATCGTCGGATCCAGCCAAAGCTGGTAGAAGGAGTTGCCGATGTCGTAGTGGGCGGCGATGTTGCGGCGACTGCCGGCGCGCGAATTATGGTTCACAAGATGCCGCAAACGATTGAGCATCTTGCCCCACCACTTGCCATAGATGACTGCTTCAATGGCGCTGCGATTGCTCACCATGACGCGCATGAGAGCCTGCAGGTTGGGCGTAGTCCAGTCGCCGGCAATATAGGTCTCGCCAAAGCCGATGTCGCCACTGCGCAGCGCGGCTGAGGCAACGTTCCAGTTGTTTAGCGTCATCTCGGCGTGCGGCTCGCCCTTACCGACCCGGATTGGAGTGCCGTCGGGTAGCGTAATGCTGAGCGATCCCACCGACAGGCGCTGCATGACGCGCAAGGCCAGCCGCGCGGCAGTCGGTAGACCGCCAGGTACTGCCAACCCCGACTCAAAGGAATTGTTGGGGGACATCTGACCACTTATCATCGCGTTACCTCTACTGCGGGTCTGGGGGGTTTGGAGAAAAATGGCAGGCGCTTGCAAAACAGGCGAACCGCCTGCCAGTGGATGCGCGCCACAACCAGGAAAGTGAAAAGCGGATGCTGCACGAAAGCGCGCAGCGCGCTGCGGTCATCGAGGATCCGCAATGCACCGGACACGCTGGTCAGAAGCAGCGGCCCGCTGGCGTCGTCGTAGTCGATGCGTGCCACGCAGCGCCCGGCCGCCTTCAGAAAGCGAAAGCGATAGCCTCCTTCGAGCGTGCAAAACGGCGAGACATGGAATGCCTTGCGGGCCGACAGTTCCTCGCCATTGCGGATGACCGACCCGTCCGAGTGGGCAAGCAGGTAGCAGTGCTGCTCGCCAAAGGTATTGTTCACTTCGACGAGCACCGCGCGCAGACTGCCGTCGGCCTTTTCGCAAAACCAGAAACTGACCGGATTGAAAACATAGCCGAGCACGCGTGGAAAAGTCTGCAGCCAGATTTCTCCATCTGCGTCATCGATACCCTCGCGCGCCAGCAGGGCTTCGATCCAGCTTATGAGTGCACCACCGTCACGCGCGCCGTGGTCGCGATCGAAAAAGCCCATCAGACCAAAGCGGTTGTGGCGCACGAAGCTGGTGCCCGATAGCGCCTCATCGAGGCCGCGCAGGGGCAGGTTGAGAAAAAAGGCCGGATAGCGAAAGGAGTTGCCGCGCGGACGCAGGCGCCGGTGGCGCACGGTGCCAAAGCCGATGTGGGCCAATGAGCTGCGTTTAGACGGATTCGTTGCCATGGGGTGGGGAGGTCCGCTTCAGGCCGCAATCGCGCTCGCGCGCGTGTGGTCTGCCAGCAGTGCGCCAGCAACGAGGAGGCCCGACTTCAGTCCGTCTTCGTGAAAACCGTAACCGGTCCACGCCCCGGCGAACCAGGTATTGCGATCCCCTTGAATGGCTTCCAGGCGTGCCTGCGCCGCGATCGCCGCGTGGTCGAAAACCGGGTGTTCGTAGTCAAACTGCGCGAGGATGCTGGCGCGCTCGGGCTCGCGTATCGGATTGAGCGACACCAGTACCGGGCGCCGGAACGGCACGGGCTGCAGTCGGTTGATCAGATAGTGAACCGCCACCGCGCGCTCATTGGGCGTCTGGGCTTCCGCATTGGCTTCGTAGTTCCAGGCCGCCCACGCGAGGCGTTTTTGCGGCAACAGGCTGGCATCGCAATGCAGTACGGCTCGATTGGCCTGGTAGCGGATTGCTCCCAGCAGCGCGCGCTCCTCGTCGCTCGCGTCGTCGAGCAAACGCAGGGCCTGATCACTGTGACAGGCCAGCACGACATGATCGAAATACTCGGTCACGCCCGCCGCGCGCACCGCGGTGGCGCCCCCTGGAATCGCCGATCGTTGCACGCCCTCGACGCGCGCCATGCGCACCGTGCCGCAGGCCTTGGCAAGGCGTCGCACATACTCGCGCGAGCCGCCGCGCACCGTGAACCACTGCGGTCGATCGTTGACCTGCAAGAGGCCATGGTTGTGGCAAAAACGCACGAAGGTGGCCAGCGGGAATTCGAGCATCTGTGCGGTCGAACAGGACCAGATGGCCGCGGCCATCGGCAGCAGATACCAGTCGCGCAGGGTCTCTGAAAAACCGTGCTTCTCAAGGAATTCACCCAGAGAAATCTCCTTGCTGGCATCCGCGCTGCCGGCTGCGAGCGAGCTCGCCATCGCATTAAAGCGCAACAGATCGGCCAGCATGCGCAGAAAGCGCGGTGAGACGAGGTTGCGGCGCTGCGCGAACACGGTATTGAGGTTGGTGCCGGCCCACTCGAGCGCGCTGCGCCGGCCACGCTCCAGGCGCACCGAAAATGACATGTCCGAGGCAAGGGTTTGCACGCCTAGCTGGGTAAACAACTCGATCAGATTGGGGTAGGTACGCTCGTTGTAGACCAGAAAGCCGGTGTCGACTGGATGGCACAAGCCATCGAGGGTCACGTCCACCGTGTTGGCATGGCCACCCAGGTAGTTGTTGGCCTCAAAGAGCGACACCTCGTGATGCGCGGCGAGTTTCGCGGCACAACCCAGACCGGCAATTCCCGCCCCGATGACTGCTACTCTCACTCACGTGTCCCCGTAGCCTGCAACTTCAACCTCCCAGCCTGGCAAGCGCGGCTTGCCGTCATGGCGCATAAAACGACTGCGAAACGTCCCGGGACACAAAGGGAGGGGAGGAGTACCCCGGGGGAACGCCGCCAAAGGCGGGTCGTTTCGCAGCACAAACCGTGGGCGCTAGGTGGACTCGCCAGTGCGAGCCCGCAGTGCGCCATCTTCAGTTTCTACGCAATCGACCAGCTTTCGGATTCAGCAGCATTCTTGCCGGGTCCGCGCCCTTCCCGCGCGGCGGCGGGGCGCCTCACAGCGCCCGCCCGAATTCAGCCTGGACCGAGCAGGCGTTCGAGTTCGGCCACGAACTTGCGGTCGGTGGGTGTCACGGAACTGGGAAAGCTCGCGACCACGGCACCGTTGCGGTCAATGAAATACTTGAAGAAATTCCAGCCCGGCTTTTTGCCGGTCCCGCTGGCAAGTGCCACATAGAATTCATTGGCATCCTTGCCGACCACCGAGGTCTTGGACATCATCGGGAACTTCACGCCATAGGTGTTGTAGCAGAAGTCCGCGATCTCCTTGTCGCTATTGGGCTCCTGAGAAAAATCGTTGGACGGAAAACCAACGACAACCAGGCCGCGATCCCGGTACTTGGCGTACAGATCCTCGAGTGCCTGGTACTGAGGCGTGAATCCGCAGTAGCTCGCGGTATTGACAACCAGCACCACCTTGCCCGCGTACTGGCACAGGGATTGGTCCGACTCATCCTGCAGACGCTTGAAGGTGTGATTGAGCAGCGACGGACAGCTCGCACCCGAGCCGCTCTGGGTCGTGGGCGCCGCCGCCGGGGTAGATTGCGCGAAAACCGCTTGACCGCCTGCGGTCGCCAGAAAACCGCTGGCCGCGAAAATCAGGAGGGCACTTTTCATAATTGTCTCCATCGTCTGCGAGCATGCAAATCGATCGCTGATTTCGCACTTCCCTGCTGCGAGCCGCGAGCGCATGACATAACTAGAATAGGTTTGCACCAGCCCAGTGTCAAACGCGCAGCGCGGGCAGCTGTCACCCGATGCGCCGCTGGTGAGCCCCAAGGCCGCCGCCGAGCGAATTTCCTGGCAGCAAGATCCGGCTCACAGTTTCTCGCTTTGCAGTCGCCATCCGCGCCCTGGTGGCGCGCCCGGGCGCCCCTACATTTGCTTGAACAGGTGCGAGAAGCTGCGGCTGACTTCGAGTTTTTCCGCGTGACCGTTGACCGTGACGATCTGGCGCCCACGAAAATCGCGCGTCACGTTGGCAATAGCCGTGGCATTGACGACCGTCGAGCGGTGGATCTGCCAGAACATTTTCGGATCAAGTTCCTCCGTCAGTTCCTTGATCGGCTTTTTGATGAGCGCTTCGAACTGGGCAGTCTGGACACGCGTGTATTTTTCGTCGGACTGAAAGAACAGCACGTCCTCGACCGGTATCAGACGCAAGCCCTGACCGATCGACGCCTGCACCCAGCGCATGTGACCGCCCGAACTCGCGCCCGCGCCAGCGCCGCCCTGGGCGAGCCGTTCCGAGAGCCGCATCAGCAACTCGTCTATGGCCTCGGTCGCCAGCGGCGCGCCGGCCAGGCGCGCACGCAGTCGCGAGCAGGTCAGCGCCAGGCGCTCACCCTCGGCCGGTTTGAGCACGTAGTCGATGGCGCCCTGCTCGAAGGCCTCGATCGCATACTGATCGTAGGCCGTGATGAAAACCACGTGGCATTTTCCGGCGATCGCGCGCGCCGCTTCGATCCCGGTCATCTCGGGCATGCGGATGTCCAGAAAAGCCAGGTCCGGCTCAAGTTCCTCGACCAGGCTCACCGCTTCGGCACCGGTCCGTGCTTCGCCCACCAGTTCCAGTTCGGGCCAGACCTGGGCCAGTCTGAGCTTAAGCTGCTCGCGCATCAGGCGTTCGTCATCGGCGAGGATGGCGCGCACCGGAGAAGATCGGTTCGAGTTCATAGTGGTACGAGCAGTCAACGAGCCGCCGCTAGGCGATGCGCCGTTTCGGTCGGGTAAAGGCGCGCACCAGTAGAACACACAGCAGCAAGGGCAGCAATAGCGGCGCCGCCGCGAACAGCAGC
>CAJCHO010000032.1 GCA_903970145.1 Mycobacteriaceae bacterium
CCGGTTCTACCGGACGCGGCGCTGCAACTTCTCGCACCGGAGCATGGGGTGCGGCTACAGCAGCAGGCGTTGCTGGACGGGGCCGAGCCAGGCCCGCGGGGACGGCAGCGCGCACCGGCTGTGCGGCCGGCAGGCTCGCCAGGGGGCGACCCGGGGTATAGGTCGGGATCGGCTTGGTTGAAACGGGCTTGGGCGCGGCAACGCTGACCACCGGATGCATCGCTGCGGCCAGGTGGGCGGACCCCGGAACCGCTGCCGTGAACGCTGCGTGACTTGCCGTCGCCGAGGCCGGTGCGCTCACCGAGTAATTGTTGACGACGGTCGTATTGTGAATGTTGGTGATGTTGGTCGTGTTGTGGACATTATTGACCGTCGTGATACTCATCCCGGTTCTGATGATCGGCGGCGCGCCCGTGACTACTGCAGGCGGGGTACCAATGGGTGCCGGAACGACCAGACCCCAGCGCGAACCCGGAGGGGCGGGAACAAATACGCCCGGGGGTCCAAACACGGGTGGTCCAAAACTCACACCGATGGCGAGCGCGCCAAGAGCGATCGAGATCCCTGGCGCGGGAGGCGCGAACACGAATTGTGGCTGATGCCAGAAGCCCGGCACGAAGACCACGAAATCACCGCGATGCTCATAGTAGGGCGGCTGAAATCCGTAGCCCGGATTGGGCGGACGCATCCAACGCCCGCTGGCCCAGACCCATTGGCCTTCCCAGGTCCAGTAGCCGCCGGTCCATACAGCGTCCGGATAGGGCGACGGCGGCGGCGGTTCGTAGAGCATGGGGGGTGGCGCGTAGGCGACTTCAATCGGCGCAGGTTCGCTGTCGGGCGGGTCGACATAGGCGCTGACCACGGGTTGCTCTTCGGGCTCATCGTAGTCGTCCGAGTCATAGTTCGGTGCGGCGCTGGCGACAACCGGCGCTGGGGCAGCAGGAGCGGCAGTGGGAGCGGCGGTGGGAGCTGGCGTCGTTGCCGCGGCGTCTGCGGCAGGGGCCGGCGCTGTACTGGCGGGCGCGGCCGGGGCCGCCGCCTGATCGGGTGCCTTGGAATCGCAGGCACTAAGGAGCAGGACGGCGATAGCTATCTGGGTCAGGCGCATTGATTATTCCTTCGCGAGTTAATCAGGGGTCTGCCCGAGGACGGGACCTAAGGAGCACGTAGTATCGCATGCGCAACTGGGGGGTAGTTTGTGCGCTGCCGCCCCAATGGCCGGATTCTGCTGCGACGCACCAAGGGCCCGGGCCCTGCCGAAAGCACGAGGGCACGATTGATCGGTCAGAGGGATCCCGACCTAGTTGCGGTGTTCCGAAGCCAGCACATCCTCGAGGGCTTTCATCGGTTCGATGTCGTCAAACAGATCCGCGCGGCGCAGGACGATTTCCTCCCGAATCCGTCGACTAAAGCCGAGGTCGGAAATCAGTCGCACCGCCAGATCGACATACTCGGCTTCGTCGCGCGCGATCAGTTCTGTGAGCCCGACACGTCGCAGGATTCCGCTTGCCAGGCGGCCGCGCAAAAAGCGCCCCTCGCGTGTCACGATCGGCAGTCCGCATTCGAGCGCCTGGGCTGCATTGTTGTATCCGGAAAATCCGATCGAATCGAGAAACAGGTCAGAGCGCTTTAGCAGACCGTGGTATTCGAAGAATGTCTGCCACGGAAGAAAGCGGCAGTGCCGATCGAAGTCCATTCCACTGCTGGTGAAGGCCTTTCTTAGGCGCTCGCCAAGCAGCGCCGACAGATCGGACGTGTGATAGGCAAAGAATGCGAACTGCGCGTTCGGCGCGCGCCGCGCGATTTCTATGAACACGTGGTCATGATCGGGCTGATATTTGAAGGGGGCTCCCGGACAAATCAAGATCGGCCGCGCGGGATCGAGGCCGAGCTTTTGAAAATCCGGTTCGACACTTGGAATCTTCAAGGCTTCATAGGGGGTGCCAAGACCGGGCAGGAGGATGAGCGACTCCGAATATTCCTGCTGGGCCTGCGCTGGCTCGAAACATTCGGCCGAGAGGAAATAGTCGAGCGTGGGAATCCCCGAGGTGTCCGGATGTCCCCAGGAATTGACTTGCATGGGCGCCAGCCGCAGGCTCGCCAGCTGAGTGCTCAGCTCGTCGAGCCCGATCGCCGGGTAGATGAGCACGGCCGGATTCTCGGCGCGAATCGAATCGACCCATTGGTAAAGAGTCATTGGGCCAGTGACAAAAAAATCGACGCGCGCCTTGGCCCAGACGGTGACGGAATCCTGCAGGGCGTTCAGGCAGAACACACCGACCTCGAAGCGGGTCCGGTCGAGCTTTTCGAGCCAGCCCTTGATGACCGCTATCCATACGGAGTGCATGCGGATATCCGCGGATACAAAGGCGATGCGGATGCGCTGGTCGGCGGCGCGCGGCGCACACAAG
Source organism: Mycobacteriaceae bacterium (assembly GCA_903970145.1). Lineage (GTDB taxonomy): Bacteria > Pseudomonadota > Gammaproteobacteria > Burkholderiales > Burkholderiaceae_D > CAJCHO01. The sequence goes on from CAJCHO010000032.1 coordinate 2,412, forward strand.
AACTGCTGACGCTCATACCAGCGCTTCATGGCGCGCGCGCATAGCTCGCCGTAGGGCTTGAGCAATGCCAGATTGCTCTGTTCCTGATAGGTGAGGTAGGAGGGGTGCAGCTTCCCGACAAACTGCGTCCCGTCGGTCTGGCTGTCCTCCCACCATTGAGCAAATTCGCCCAGAGTCCTAGCGAAGAGCGCGCGCTCGCGCGCACTCGCCTCAGGGGTATCGGAGTAACACGGTGCGTGGCTCATCACGCGAGCCCAGCGGGCGTGGGCATGCAGGGGCTCGAGTGCGATCGCCTTCTCGAAGCTGGCAAGTGCCGCATCGCGCATACCGCGCTGCTGCAGGATCAGGCCCAGTGCGAGGTGCAGAGCCGCGATGTCCGGGGCCAGCGAGACGGCCATCTCTGAGGCTTCGTGAGCCTTGGCGATATCCTCGGCGCCCGCATAGGCACTACTCAGACCATCGTAGGCGACGGCGAGCCCGGGTTGAAGTTCGATGGCGCGAAGAAAGTGCCCGATGGCTTCCTTGTGTCGCGCAAGAATATTCAGGGTCGCGCCGACCCGGATCTGCGCGCCGGCGTCCTCTGGCATCAGCCGCGTCTCCTCCAGATAGGAGGCGAGTGCTGCGTCGATTAAGCCGGCACTGACCAGAAGATGGGACAGGCTGGTGCGGGCGGCGAGCAGTTCCGGCTTGAGCTCGAGGGCGCGTTTGAGGCCCAGGATGGCAGCGTTGTGCTCCTGCGCATGCAAATGCAGATTGCTGCGATAGAAATGAAGGTCGGCCGATAGCGGGATCTGCCTTAGTCCCTCCTCGCATTGCGCGACCGCCTCTGCGAATCGACCCTGCTGGAACAGCAGCAGGGTCAGATCCCGATACGCCTGTTCGAACTCCGGTCGCTGCGCGATCGCACGCAGAAAAAGCTCACGTGCCGCATCAGGATTTTGCTCGGCCTGGCGCACGCCGGCGAGCAGGTACTGTGCGTCGGCGTCCTTGGGAGCCACCTCGACTGCGCGCGCAAGGACAATGGCGGCCTCGGCAGTCTGGCCGGTTTCGCGCAGGATGAATCCGAGATTAATCAACGCGTCGGGATGATCGGGGTCGCGTGAGAGGATCTGCCGATAGCAGGCTAGCGCCAGATCGAGCTCGCCGACCCGCAGATGGGCATCGCCGCGCGTCTTGAGTTCGCGCAGCTCGTCACCCGATGCCGGGCTCTCACCAGGTGGCGCCACTGACGGTTTGCGCGGTTCCTGCTGTTGCGATTTTCCTCTAAGCCAGTTGAACATGTCCGGGGACGCTCTTTGCGTGAGTCCATTGCTCCGGTCAATCCGGCTTTTTGGACGATGTTTCGCGGCACGCACCGGACTGCCAGAGCATGCCGTACCGGCTGCCAACTATGCCAGAGTTGCACATTCGGTGCCTTTGCAGGCTGTCCTGGCCGCCAGGCGCAGGTGCTGCGGTTGGAATAAAGGTCGGGTAATCGGTAGAATCCGCCCAGACCCGCGGGTGTAGTTCAATGGCAGAACGGCAGCTTCCCAAGCTGCATACGAGGGTTCGATTCCCTTCACCCGCTCCACCGGCAGGCTATAGCAGACCCCGAGCTGTCTGGACTTGCCGCTAACCGGATTTCCCGGGCAGGCGTGGCGATTCTCGCCAATATTCTTGTCATAGTGCCTTTGCTTTCTGGACGCCCATGGCGCGATGCGCCATCATTCCCGTAGGCTGCGGCTTGGTCGCCCGGGGTCGGGTGGACGGCTTTTTGCACGACCAGTAGGGGTTTCGGATTGAATCGCTGACCGTTTGCGGTGAGCGCTTTGCAGCGAGGTGCATGGTCGCAGTCATTTCATCATGGGGCGCAAAGCGGCGCCGGGCGGGACGCAATGGCACCACGGGCACAAGGCGCGGGCCGCTCGGCTTTAAGCTGATTGGGCTGCCAATCGGTCTTTGCCGCTGTGTGCGCCTGGCAAGCTGGATCATGCTCGCCATTGGCGCAGTGCTGGTGCAGCCCCTGGCTGCGCGGGCTGCGGATCTCGTTGCCTACACCGAGGAGTGGGCACCTTACAACTATTCGGAAGCTGGCGAGGTCAAGGGGATCTCGACCGATATTTTCAGGGCCATGTGCGCGCGCGCAAATCTCGATTGCGAGGTGCGCATGACACCCTGGACCCGCGGCTACGAGGCCGCGCTCGAATCTCCCGACACCCTGGTCTTTTCTACGGTGCGCAATGCCGAGCGTGCGGACAAGTTCGTGTGGATCGGGCCGATCTCCAGTGGTCCGGTGCAGCTTTATGCACTTCGCGATGGGCCGGTCAAGGGAACGCGCTTTCGCGATCTCCAGACTTACCGAATCGGGATGGTGCGCGGCGATCCGATTGAGCAGGATTTGCGGGCCAAGGGTATTCGTGCCGAGCAGATCGATGAAACCAACTCAAACGCGTCGAATCTGCGAAAGCTGCTCCACGGTCACGTCGATCTGGTGCCCGACGGACCCATTCACATGTCGTGGGAATTACGCGAACTCGGGCTCACGCTTGACCGCGTCAAGCCGATCGTGACCGTCAAGGGGGAGTCCTTCAATTACTTCGCAGTCAACCCGCGTACTTCACCAGCATCGATTGAGAAGCTCAAGCAGGCCTTCGACGATCTGGCTCGCAGTGGCGAGATCAGCCGCATCATCGAACGCTACACGATACCCCACTGAAGAGCGATAGGGCCGGCTGCTGGTCAGCCCGGTAGCACCCCGCTGAGGACAGCAGTCACGAGCCCCACACCCATTGCCAGGCGGTACCAGACAAACACGAAGGTGCTGCGTTTTTCGAGGTAGTGGAGCAAGGCGTAGATCGCCAGAAATGCCGTCACGCTTGCGCTCACCAGTCCGATGGCGAGGATTTCCCAGCCGGCCGCCGGCAGGCCGGCACGCCAGAGGAGCACGATTTCATAGGCACCAGCCAGGGTGATGGCAGGCAGACCGAGCAGAAAGGAGAAGCGTGCGGCGGTCTCGCGCTGCATGCCGGAAAATAGGCCGGCAGTCAAAGTTGCACCCGAGCGCGACACACCTGGGATCAGCGCGAAGGCCTGCGCCAATCCGACGATCAGGCAGTCGCGCAGCGAGAGTTCCGAGAAACCACGGGAATGGCGCGCCAGCTTCTCTGCAAGGGCCAAGAGGCAAGCCATCACGATCGAGGCGACGCCGATCACCATCAGTCCGCGCAGGGGCGAGTTGCAACCATTCAAGACGGGTTTCAAGAGGGCCCCCGCGAGCAGCAAGGGCAGGGTGCCAAGAAGTATCCCCGCGACCAGACGCAAGGGTTCGGACTTCCAGTCGCGCCGCGCGATCGCGCGACCGCTCCCTTGCAGCAAATCGCCGATGTCACGCCGGAAGTAAACGATCACTGCGGCGAAGCTCGCCAGCTGCATGGCCGCTGAAAAAGCCGATCCGGGATCGCGCCAGCCAAGTAGGCCAGGCACAACTCTTAAATGCGCTGTGCTGCTGATCGGCAGCAATTCAGTCAGTCCCTGGACGATGCCAAGCACCGTTACCTGCAGCCAATCTAGCTGCATAAAACCCAGATCCAGTGCGTGGGGATCGGAACACAACAGGGCCGCGTCGGCTGGATTTGCCATTTCAGGGGAGAAAAAGATTCGCGACCAGGCCGAGGGCCACGGTCGCGGGGGTCAACGGCGCCGCGGCGCCGTCAGGATGTGCCCGGTCAGATACCACCCATACACAAATACTTGATTTCGAGATAGTCGTCTATCCCGTAGGTCGAGCCTTCGCGTCCGAGTCCTGATTGCTTGACTCCGCCAAACGGAGCAACCTCATTGGATATCAGGCCGGCATTGATGCCGACCATTCCATACTCAAGTGCTTCAGCTACACGCCAGACGCGTCCGATGTCGCGACTGTAGAAGTATGCAGCCAGCCCGAATTCGGTATCGTTGGCAAACGCAATCGCCTGATCTTCGGTTTCGAACCTGAACACCGGCGCGACCGGCCCAAATGTCTCTTCGCGCGCGATACGCATTTTAGAAGTCATTTCGGAGAGCACTGTCGGTTCGTAAAAATTGCCGCCGCCGGCGTGTCGTTTGCCGCCCAGAACCACCTTGGCACCGCCCGCCACCGCATCGGCAACATGCTCTTCGACTTTGCGCATCGCGGCGTCATCGATCAGGGGCCCTTGCTGCACCCCGGATTCGAAGCCGTTGCCGACCTGCAGCTTGGCGGCCGCAGCTGCGAGCTTTTCAACGAAGCGATCGTAGATGCCGGCCTGCGCGTAAAAGCGATTGGTACACACGCAGGTCTGCCCGGCGTTGCGATACTTCGATCCGATCGCGCCTTCCACCGCCGCGTCCAGATCCGCATCGTCGAAGACGATGAAGGGAGCGTTGCCACCTAGTTCAAGCGACATTTTCTTGATCGTCGGCGCGCATTGCTGCATCAGGATGCGCCCGACTTCAGTCGACCCGGTGAAGGACAGCTTGCGCACCGTCGGGCTGGCGCACAGCGTCTTGCCGATCTCGATTGAACCGTTACCGTCGGCTGTCACCACGTTGAAGACGCCAGCGGGAAAACCGGCGCGGTGCGCGAGCTCGGCCAGTGCCAGCGCTGAGAGCGGCGTCTGTTCCGCCGGCTTGATCACGATGGTGCAGCCAGCCGCGATCGCCGGTGCAACCTTGCGGGTGATCATGGCGATGGGGAAATTCCAGGGCGTGATGGCAGCGCACACGCCGATGGGTTCTTTGAGTACTACGAGGCGTCGATCGTTGGCGACAGTCGCGAGCGTGTCGCCCGCGACACGCTTACACTCTTCAGCAAACCATTCAACGAAGGATGCACCATACATGACTTCGCCGCGCGCCTCGGCGAGGGGTTTGCCCTGCTCGGCCGTCATCAACTTGGCCAGATCGTCCTGATTGGCGAGCATCAGATCGAACCACTTGCGCATTACGCCGGCGCGCTCCTTGGCGGTCTTGCCGCGCCACAGGGGAAAAGCTTTGCCGGCAGCTTCGATGGCAAGCCCGGTCTCGCCGGATCCGAGATTGGCTACTTGCGCGAGCAGCTTGCCGGTGGCCGGATCATGCACGGCGAAGGTGCTCCCTGACTTCGCGTTGGCCCAGTTGCCATCGATGTAGGCCTGGGTACGGATCAGCTCGGGATCCTTGAATTCGGGTAGGTGGTTGTGACGTTGAAGCATGGGGACTCCTACAGTGGCAGCTCTGCGTGCGGCAGGGAATTAAGCATAACGCATTTGGGCTTTTCCTCTCAAACGTCCCTATGGGTGCGCCGGTGTGCCAGCGCACGACTTGACGCCTGCGCCGAATCAAATCGTCGAGCTGTGCGACAATCTTTCCAATGACCGAACGCGAACAGACTCGTGGTGAAGAAGTTGCCAATAGCCTGAGCCACGGACTGGCACTTGTGGCGGCACTGGCGGCGCTGCCGGTTCTGGTGCTTGCGGCCAGTCGCCTCGGGGCCACTGCGATAGTTGGTGCAGTGGCGTTTGGCGTCACCATGATCCTGCTCTATCTTGCGTCGACGCTTTATCACGCACTGCCCCACGGCAGGGCCAAGCGCGTGTTCATGAAAATCGATCACGTCGCGATCTATTTTTTCATAGCCGGCAGTTACACCCCGTTTGCTCTGGGCGCCCTGATTGGTCCCTGGGGCTGGACGCTGTTTGGTCTGGTTTGGTCGATGGCGCTCGTTGGCGCAGCCCTGAAGACCTTTAACCTGCTCGCTCACCCCTGGCTGTCGACGGGCCTTTATCTGGGCATGGGCTGGCTGGTGCTGATCGCCGCAGTTCCGCTGGTGCAACGCGTGCCGGCTGCTGGTGTTGGCTTGCTGCTTGCCGGCGGAATCGCCTATACGGCTGGCGTGGTGTTCTTCATGCTCGATTCGCGACTGCGCTATGCACACGCCGTCTGGCATGCGTTTGTAGTCGCCGGAACCGGATTTCACTTCTTTGCGGTGCTGAGTTACGCGGCGTGAGTCGGGTGGGCGCCCTTTGGAGCGCGGCTCGGATCGCTTCGGCCTCCGAATTGAAAAGCAGTGTCCGATGACCTACACCGAACGCCCTGTCAGGAGCCGGGAAGTAGTGGGGACTTGGTAGCAGAATCCCCACCTACCCAACTCGCGCACCGATTGCATGACCTCGGTACGTCTCGGAGATTTGCATGCGTGCCCCTTCGTCGAGCTAGGGTGCCTAGCCTACCGTCAATCGCGATTTGCCCGAAATGCCTACAGGGGGCCTGCATGCGTCGGGAGTGCATAAGATCGGCGGCGTCCGGTTCTGCAAGCCGTTGATTTTATGGTGGGCCGTGAAGGATTCGAACCTTCGACCTACGGATTAAGAGTCCGCTGCTCTACCAACTGAGCTAACGACCCGACGGGAACAACAGTGAGACAGCGGCCAAGAACCTACAGGATTTCTGGTAGGCCGTGCGGGACTTGAACCCACGACCAACGGATTAAAAGTCCGCTGCTCTACCAACTGAGCTAACGACCCGAAGCCGGCTATTGTATGAAATCTCAGCGCCCTACGCAAGCCCAGTGGGTGCGCGGCGCTGCTTGCGGCGTCGGTCCCTTTCGCCCGTGTCCCTCTACTTCAGAGTACCGGCGCGCTCGCGGGCTACTCCTGCAGCTTCGCTATCGGGATAGGTTGCGATGATTTGATCAAGCGTCTTGCGCGCCGCTTTCTTGTCCCCCAGATCGGCCTGGCTGCTGGCGATGTTCAAGAGGGCTTCGGCAGCGCGCGGACTGTCCGGCCAATTCTTGACCAGCGTCTGTTGCGTAGCGATGGCGGTCTTGAAATCGCGCGTAGCGTAGTAGCTCGTACCAAGCCAGTATTGCGCGCCCGGGGTATAAGGCGAATTCGGATATTGGCGCACGAAAGAATCGAAGGCGCTGATGGCACCCTTGAAGTCACTGTTCTTGAAGAGCGCCAGGGCGCTGTCAAAGGCGCGCGTCTCGGCCACGTCGACAAAAGTGGTCTTGCCATCGATCGTCACCTGCTGCGGCTCGAGTTTGCGCAGACGGGCATCCAGATCCGCGTAAAAGTCGCGCTCGCGCTTTTCCTGATTGGCGACCGAATTGGTCAACAGTTCGATCTGGCCGCGCAAGCGCGCCATATCCTGGCGCAGCGCTTCGATCTGATTGGCCAGATCCAGTTGACCACCCTGGGCCGCTTCAAGCTTGTCCAGGCGCTGGTCAATCTCCTTCTGGTTCGCGTCTACTTTGGCGCGCAGATCGATGATGGCCTGGCGTGCGCCATCATCGTCAAACACCCCTGCGTAGACCGGCAGCGCCAGCGGCGCGCAGACGAGCACCGCCCCCAGAATTGCCTTTGCGACGCGCACGCGCATTACTGATAGACGACGTCGGCGCGGCGATTTTCCGCCCAGGCAGCTTCGTCATGACCGGTTGCCTTGGGCTTTTCCTTGCCAAAGCTGACGGCCTCGACCTGCGACTCGGGAACACCCAGCAGTCCGAAAGCACGACGCACTGCCTCGGCGCGCTTTTGGCCGAGTGCAAGGTTGTACTCGGAGGTGCCGCGCTCATCGGCATTGCCCTGGATGACAAGCTTGCGTGTCTTATTGCTCAGGAGGTATTTGGCATGCGCTTCGACGACCGGGCGGAATTCATCCTTCACCACATAGCTGTCAAAGTCGAAGTAGATCGAGCGCTTGGCAAGCAGGCCGGTGGCGAGTTCGTCCCGGGCCGGAGCGACCACGTTGGCGACGCCGCCGCTGCTGGTGGACTTGGTCGCACCCGAGGAGTTATCCGTCACGGGTGGCGGATTCTTGTTTTCCACCGGAGTGCTACTGCATGCGGCCAAAAATCCGACCACCATTGCCACAAGAACGCTGCGCATTACGTTTTTCATGATTGCCCCTTTTTACCGATTAAGATTAATTGGAAAGTCGAATTTATTTCAGGAACGGACCCCAAGCGGGTTCCCGCACATCGCCACTATCGTCAAGTGGAAACCTTAACTTGAGCACGCCGTCGACCGAACTGGCGGCGAGCACGCCACGGCCGCCAACTTCGGTGGCGTAGAGCAAAAGCATGCCGTTAGGCGCGAAACTTGGTGATTCATCCTTCGCCGTGTCGGTCAGCACCAATTCCTGGGAAGTAGCCAAGTCTAGTACCGCGATCTGGAATCGATTGGTACGCCGGGCCACATAAGCTAAGGTTTTTCCATCCGGACTGATCCGCGGACTGACGTTGTAGTCCCCCGAAAAGGTAACGCGAGTCGCCTCGCCGCCGTTGACGGGCATGCGATAAATTTGCGGGCCGCCCCCCCGATCGCTGGTGAAATAGATCGACTGGCCGTCCGGTGCAAACACCGGTTCAGTGTCGATCCCTCCGGATTGGGTCAGTCGATGGGCGTTCGAGCCGTCGCTATTCATCAGGTAGATCTGGGAGTTCCCGTCCTTGGTCAGCACGACGGCAAGGGTTTGGCCGTCCGGCGACCAGGCTGGGGCACTATTGCTTCCCTTGAAATTGGCGACGGGCACACGGTTTCCGCTGACGATGGTATGCACGAAGACCACTGGCTTTCTCTGCTCGTAGAAAGAGACATATGCCAGTTTCGTGCCATCGGGAGACCAGGCCGGCGAGATGATCGGCTCGGGTGAGGTGAAAGCAGAGTGGGGGTTCTTGCCGTCGGCGTCCGAGATCTGGAGTTCGTATTTGTCGCGCGAGCGGTGAATAACGTAGGCGATCCGGGTCGAAAACACCCCGCGCACACCGGTGAGCTTCTCGAAGACGTAATCGGCCAGGTTGTGCGCGGTCTGGCGCGGATTGCTCGCCGAGCCGGTTAGCGACAAGGCACCGATGGCCGACTGATTGGCCACATCGTAGAGTCTGAAGCGCACGTCGTAGCGGCCATCGACCAGACGGGTGATGCTGCCGGTCACAAGCGCGACGGCCCCGCGCGAGCGCCATGCACCATTATCGATCGCTGCCGATTCACCAATTGGTGCCACGTCAGCATCAACGATGCGAAACAGCCCGGAATTGAGCAGATCGTCGCGAACCACTTGCGGGATATCGGTCGGCGGCGTCGCGTCGCCGGTGAAATTGGCGATCGCGATCGGGATCTGCTTGGAGCCGACGCCCTTGATATCGATGTGCAACTGGGCGAATGCGGCTTGTGCGAGGACTCCTAGCAACAGGCTGCAGGCGAGCTGCCGGACGATCTTCAAGGATATGGACATGGGAGTAATTATACGATCGGCGTGAACTAGCGGTCCTCGAATAACTTGAAATCAAGCGTCATGGAGGGATCGATTCCGCCAGTACCCGGTCGCGGCAGGGGACTGGCTGCAAGTACGCCGCGCCTGACGGCTTCATCAAATGCAGGGATGCCGCTCGAGCGGGTGATGGTGACACTGGTTACCTCGCCGGTCGGCAGCTGCTGGATCAACAGGCTCACCTGCGGGTTGCCGGATATGCCGACCGGCGAGTAATTGGTATTGGACTTGATCTTGGCCTTCAGGCGCGCAAGATAGCTGTCGTCACGCGACGGACTGGAAGTCCGGGCCGAGCTGCCGGTGGCCTCTTTGGACGCCTGCGCCTGCAGGTTGGCGAGATCCGAGAGTTTGGGCGGCGCGGGCGCCTCGACCTTGGGTGGCGTGACGGGCTTGGGCTTGACCACCGGGATCTCGATTTTCGGGGGTGGTTTGGGCAAATGGGCATCGTCAATCTTGACGATGATGTCGGGCTTCTCGATGGGAGGCGGGAGCTCCTGCTTTACTACCTCCGGTTCAGGGGGCTGCACTGGTTGCGGCGGCGGCGTTGGGGCGGCGAATTCGGGGACGGTACTCCACAGCTCGGCGCCGATTACATCGGGCCGGGTGCTGCGCCAGGATAGGCCTAGCACCAGCATCACGATCAGCAGGCCGTGCATGAACAGCGCCAGCGCAACGGACGATCCGAGCCCGCCGGCGCGCGGGACCTGGTAGGGATGGCTCACGCTGGTCATGACGTTCTCAGGGACTTGCCGGTGCCGGCTTCACGGATAGGCCGACGCGCGCGACGCGCTGCTGCTGCAAATGATCCATCACCTGCAGGACAGCGTCGTACTGGACGGTCTTGTCGGCCGATATGATCACCGGAGGTGGGCTCCCTGGATTGCGCGCCTGGTACTGCAGGACAAGCGCGGTGAGATCGGACAGGGTGATCGGGCGCTCGAGGGGCGCCTTGGGATCGCGCACGCGAACGCTCATCGACCGGTCCGCCTTGATAATGACCTCGATGGCGACAGTCGGCGCCTGGGACGACTTTGCCACCGACGGTAGCTCGATCGTTCCGGGCGTGATCAATGGCGCTGTCACCATGAAGATGACCAACAGCACCAGCATCACGTCGATATAGGGGACGACATTGATTTCGGACATGCTGCGCCTAATACGCCCACCGCGCATGGCCGAGCCCCGGATCGACGCGGCCATTAGCGTGCCTGCCGCAGCAGGATGTTCGAGAACTCCTCGATGAAGCTCTCGAAGCGGATCGCCAGGCGGTCGGTCTCGTGAACGTAGCGGTTGTAGGCAACCACTGCCGGGATCGCGGCGAACAGACCGATGGCGGTGGCGACCAGAGCCTCGGCGATGCCCGGCGCCACATTGGCAAGCGTCGCCTGCTGCACGTTAGCCAGGCCGCGAAATGCGTTCATGATCCCCCAGACGGTACCGAACAGACCCACGTAGGGACTGACGGAGCCAACCGAGGCGAGAAACGACAGGTGCGCTTCCAGCGCGTCCATCTCGCGCTGGTAGGCGGCGCGCATGGCGCGCCGCGCGCCGTCGAGCTGGGCGCTGTGATCGACCTTCTGCTGGCGTGCCTTCATGAACTCGCGCATGCCGGCCTCGAATATCCGTCCCAGGGCGCCGATGCGATCGCGCTGCTGGCCGGCCAGGCTATAGAGCTCCCCAAGATCGCCGCCCGACCAGAACTTCTCCTCAAAACGCTCGGTCTGGGTCCGTGCGGTTCGCACCTCGAACATCTTGCGAAAGATATAGGTCCAGCTCATCAGGGAGACGATGATCAGGATTGCCAGCACGATCTGCACCAGCACGCTGGCTTCGGTGATCAGGGTAAGTATGGAGAGGTCTTGGGTTACGTTCATCGTTTGGGTTCAGGGGTCGAAGGCGCTACGGATGGAGGCGGGAATCGCTTGAGCTTGCAGGGACGCGCGCTCGACGCATCCCACTTTGATGCTTGCGCTGGCCAGAAGTTCTGGCGCGCCACTGACTTCAGTCTCGTCCGCCAGGCGCCAAGCCTCCTGGAAGAACTGCACGGATACGCGACCCAGGCGAACCAGCCGCGAGCGGACTACAAGGCGATCGTCCAGGCGCGCCGGTGCGAGGTAATCGACTGCTGTGTGGCGCACCACAAAAATCAGGCCAGTCTCGCTCGTCACCCGTTCCTGCGACACACCAGCACTGCGCAACCACTCGGTGCGGGCGCGCTCAAAAAACTTCAGGTAATTCGCGTAGAACACCACGCCACCGGCGTCGGTGTCTTCGTAATAAACCCGGATCGGGAATTCGAAAGTCGCAGGCACGGCGCAATCACAGGGGCACCGGCCCCAGGCAGGTAAACCGTTATTGTAGCCTGCCGCTCGTGGTCCTCAGGGATCGAGCAGGTCAGGCTCGCCAGCGGCGCGCGGCGCAACCAGGCCGAAGTGGCGATAGGCAGCGAGGGTTGCCACGCGACCACGCGGGGTGCGCTGCAGATAACCCTGCTGAATCAGGTAGGGCTCCAGCACGTCTTCGATTGTCTCGCGTTCTTCACCGATCGCTGCCGCAAGATTGTCGATACCCACTGGCCCGCCGTCAAAGCGCTCGATGATCGCCTCGAGCAGCTTGCGATCCATGATGTCGAAGCCGACCGGATCCACCTCGAGCATCGACAGGGCGGCGTCGGCAACCGGGGCGGTAATCTCGCCTTTGGCCTTGACCTCGGCGTAATCGCGCACGCGCCGTAAGAGGCGATTGGCGATGCGCGGCGTGCCGCGCGAGCGACGCGCGATCTCCATGGCGCCGTCCTCGCCGATCGAGACCTTGAGGAGCTTGGCCGAGCGGCGCACGATGTGGCGAATTTCCTCGGGGGTGTAAAAGTCCAGGCGGGCGACGATACCAAAGCGATCGCGCAGCGGATTGGTCAGCATGCCCGCGCGCGTGGTGGCGCCGACCAGAGTGAAGGGCTGAACCTCGAGTTTTACGCTGCGCGCGGCCGGGCCGTCGCCAATCATGATGTCGATCTGGAAGTCCTCAAGCGCCGGATAGAGCACTTCTTCTACGACCGGTGAGAGCCGATGGATCTCGTCGATGAACAGCACATCGTTGGCTTCCAGATTGGTCAATAGCGCGGCCAGATCACCCGCGCGCTCAAGCACCGGGCCGGAGGTTTGGCGCAGATTGGCCCCCATTTCGTGGGCAATGATGTGTGCCAGAGTAGTCTTGCCGAGTCCTGGCGGTCCGAACAGGAGCACATGGTCGAGCGCTTCCTTGCGCTGCCGGGCGGCGGCGATGAAGATCGATAGCTGCTCGCGGATTTTTTCCTGCCCGATATATTCGGTGAGCAGCTTGGGGCGCAAGGCGCGTTCGACCGCCTCCTCGTTGGGAGAGCTTGGTACCGGGGAGATGAGTCGATCGGTCTCGATCATGTTCTAGGAGCGCGCCAGCGACTTCAGAGACTGCTTGATCCCGTCGGTGACACTGACGTCAGAGGCCAGCTTGCGTACCGCAAGGCTTGCTTCCTTGTCGGAATAACCCAGTGCAGTGAGGGCCTTGTGCACGTCGCTGGCGGCATCGCTCGCAAATCCGCTCGCGTTGGCCAAATCGGCGCCGAGCTTGCCGCGCAACTCGAGCAAAAGCCGCTCGGCAGTTTTTTTGCCGATCCCCGGCACCGAAGTCAGGCGCCCGGTCTCCTGCAGGCTGACAGCCTGCGCCAGGTCATTCACGGACAGGCCAGACAGTACCGACAAAGCCGTTCGTGGCCCGATGCCGGAGATCTTGACGAGCTCGCGAAACGCGCTGCGCTCGGCGCCACTGAGAAAGCCGTAGAGCAGCTGCGCGTCCTCGCGCACCACCATCTGGGTGAGCAGGACCACCCGCTCGCCCAGGGCAGGCAGGTTGTAGAAGGTGCTCATCGGCACATCCAGCTCGTAGCCCACGCCGACACATTCGATGAGTACCTGCGGTGGGTTCTTTTCGACCAGCGTGCCGCTGATTCGACCGATCATGCGCTGGCCCTTTCAGGTGCGACAGAGCGGCTCAAACAGCAATCAACCGAGCTGCTTGAGCAGGGTCGCGGCATCGCTGACTTCGAACTTGCCCGGCGCTTCAAGGTTCAGCTGGCGCACCGTGCCGTCGACGACGAGCATCGAGTAGCGCTTGGAGCGCATCCCCATGCCGTTTTTCACGAGATCGAGTTCCAGCCCGAGCTCCTTGGTGAAGACTCCCGAACCATCAGCGAGCATGCGTACCTTGCCACGCGTGCCCTGATCGCGCGCCCAGGCGCCCATGACAAAGGGGTCGTTGACCGAGATGCACCAGATTTCGTCGACGCCCTTGGCAAACAGGGAGTCCGATAGTTCGACATATCCAGGGACGTGCTTGGCGGAACAGGTTGGCGTGAATGCGCCCGGCAGGCCGAAGACGGCGATGGTCTTGCCGCGGGTCAGGTCTTCGACCTTGAACGTATTCGGCCCGACCGAGCAGCCGTTGCCTTCCACTTCGATGAATTCCTGCAAGCTGCCCTGCGGCAGTTTCTGACCGATCTCGATTGCCATGGCGGGATTCCTTCTGTAAGGGGGACAGGCCAATGATACGCGAGACGCGCAGCGCCCGTACCAGGCTAGCCGACGATCCGCCCGCCGCGCAGTCGCAGGCCGCGCGCCCCTGCGGCCGGAGATTTGGCGCGCAGACTACCGACGATGCCGCGCGTCTGGGCATGGCAGATCGCGCAGGCTAGCGCATCGGCCGCATCGGGGCTTGGCAGCCCAGGCAGCGAGAGCAGGCGCTGGACCATGAACTGTACCTGGTCCTTGCTGGCCTGACCGCGTCCCACGGTTGCCTTCTTGAGCTGCAGTGCGGTGTACTCGGTGACCGGCAAATTCGCGGTCACCAGCGCGCAGATGGCGGCGCCACGCGCCTGTCCGAGCGCCAGCGTGGATGCCGGGTTGATGTTCACGAAGACCATCTCGATGGCCGCCTGCTCCGGATGATTCTCGCCAATGACCTGGGCGACGCCGTCGAATATGCTTTTTATGCGCAGTGGCAGGCTGCTGTCGGGGGTGCGGATTACGCCGCTGGTGACATAGCGCAGCTGCTGGCCGTCCTGATCAATCAGGCCAAAGCCCGTGATACGCAGTCCTGGGTCGATTCCAATGATCCGCATGGCATTCCGATGAGCGGGCGTCCGGTAAGGCTAACACGCGCATCGCCAGAGCCGCAGTCAGTCAATGCCGGAAGTGGCGTATCCCGGTCAGCACCATGACGATCCCGCGTTCATTGGCCGCAGCGACGACTTCTTCGTCGCGCACACTGCCGCCCGGATGAATGACCGCGACCGCACCGGCGTCAACTACGACGTCAAGGCCGTCGCGAAATGGGAAAAAGGCGTCGGATGCGACCACGGACCCGGCCAGCGCGAGGCCGGCGTTTTGTGCCTTGATCGACGCGATGCGCGCCGAGTCGATCCGGCTCATCTGGCCGGCGCCCACACCCAAAGTCGTGCCGTGCGCACAAAACACGATGGCATTGGATTTCACGAACTTGGCTACGCGCCAGGCGAACAGCAGATCGGCGCGCTGTTGAGCGCTGGGCTGTTTGTGCGTCAAGACCTTCATATCGGTCACGCCGACGTTTGCCAGATCGGCATCCTGAACCAGAATGCCGCCGCCAATGCGCTTGATCTCGAAGGCGTTGTGGCCTGAGGCAAGCGGCACTTCGAGCACGCGCACGTTCTGGCGTGCCGCGAGCAGGCTCTTTGCCTCAGCGCTGTAGCCAGGTGCGATGAGTACCTCGAGAAATTGGGCGCTGACTGCACGAGCAGTGCTTTCGTCGACTTCGCAATTAAAGGCGATGATGCCGCCAAATGCCGAAGTCGGGTCGGTCTTGAAGGCGCGCTGATAGGCGTCAAGCGCATTGTCACCGAGCGCCACGCCGCAGGGATTGGCGTGCTTGACGATGACGCAGGCATTTGCGTCGAAGGTCTTGACGCACTCCCAGGCGGCATCGGCGTCGGCGATATTGTTGTAGGACAACTCCTTGCCCTGGATCTGGTGATAGGAGGCAAGGCTGCCGGCGGCCGGCTGGCTGTCCCGATAGAAAGCGGCCAGCTGATGGGGATTCTCGCCGTAGCGCAGATCCTGCACCTTCTGGTATTGCAGATTGAGGGTCTCGGGAAAGCGCGTGGGCTTGTTGTTGGCGTCAAGTCCGGTCAGGTAGTTCGTGATCGCCCCGTCATAGCGCGCCGTATGGGCGAAGACCTTCTTGGCTAGAGCGAGGCGCATCGCCGCCGGCAC
The DNA here is from genome assembly GCA_903970145.1 of Mycobacteriaceae bacterium. GTDB lineage: Bacteria > Pseudomonadota > Gammaproteobacteria > Burkholderiales > Burkholderiaceae_D > CAJCHO01. Next base: position 17,942 of record CAJCHO010000032.1, read on the forward strand.
CGCTGCCGCCGGTGAATCGAGTTCTGCGAGGACCGCGGCGTAGTCGGCCGGATCGACGATCACCGTCACATCGCCATGGTTCTTGGCCGCCGCCCGCAGCATGGTCGGGCCGCCGATATCAATATTCTCGATAGCTTCCTCGAAGCTTGCGTCCGCCCGTGCGACGGTTTGCTCGAAGGGATAGAGATTGACGACGACCAGATCGATCGTGCCGATGTCGTGCTCTTTGAGGGCGGCCACATGCTCGGGCAGATCGCGACGCGCGAGGATACCGCCATGGACCTTGGGATGCAGGGTCTTGACCCGGCCGTCAAGCATCTCCGGAAAGCCGGTGTAGTCGGCGACCTCAGTGACCGGCACGCCATTACGCACCAAGAGCTGCGCCGTGCCGCCGGTCGAGAGCAGGCGGAAACCGCGCGCGGCGAGAGCTCGCGCAAATTCCAGCACGCCCGTCTTGTCGGAGACGCTCAAGAGCGCTTGGCGAGTAGTGGATGTCATCGATTGGTCCAGAGCAGGGTTGGGCGCGCACCGCTTGGCGTGAACGCCTTGCGAAAAGGGGCGTCTAGAGCAGCCCGTGAAGCTGCAGCTTCTTGCGCAGGGTATTGCGATTGATGCCAAGAATCTCGGCTGCGAGCGATTGATTGCCGGCGGCCTGTTCCATTGCGATTTCCAGTATTGGCTTCTCGACGGTCTGCACGACCATCTCGTAGACGTTATGCGCCGGTTCACCATCGAGATCGCGGAAATATTTCTCGAGGCTCTTGCGCACGCAGTCTTCGATAGATTGTTTACTCATGCTGCAAGTGGCTCCTCATGCATTGTGTCTGGTAGCTGCTGGTAATGCTGGGCAAGACCGGCAAAGTAGTAATCGACCGCCGCGAGCTGTTCGTCGCAGCTGGCAAGCGTATTCAGGTGCTGGCGAAACGCCTCGCCGCGCGGCAGCGACCTGACGTACCAGCCAATGTGTTTGCGTGCCGTACGCAGGCCGACGAATTCACCGTAGAAGGCGTAGTGGTCCAGCAGATGCTCGCGCAGCAGCGCGCCGATCTCGCGGGTTTGCGGACCTGCCAACTCGACCCCAAAGGCAAGGTAATGCGCGATTTCACGAAAAATCCACGGCCTGCCCTGCGCGGCACGGCCGATCATGACCGCATCAGCGCCGGTGTAGTCAAGAACCGCGCGAGCCTTTTGCGGACTGTCGATGTCGCCGTTGGCGACGACCGGAATCCGCACCGCAGACTTGACCGCGGCAATGGTGTCGTACTCGGCCTGTCCGCTATAGAGATCGGCGCGCGTGCGGCCGTGCAGTGTGAGCATCTGGATGCCGGCCGATTCGGCCATGCGCGCAATGGTCAAGGCATTGCGCGCTTCGCGATTCCAGCCGGTGCGGAACTTGAGGGTGACGGGTACGCGGTGATGGGTGCTGACGGCGGCGACAACGCTATCGAGAATCCGGCCCACCAGTCGCTCGTTTTGCAGCAGGGCCGATCCGGCCGCGACATTGCAGACCTTCTTGGCCGGGCAACCCATGTTCAGGTCAATCACCTGCGCACCACGCTCGATATTGAACAGCGCCGCTTCGGCCATCATCTGCGGATCCCCGC
>CAJCHO010000033.1 GCA_903970145.1 Mycobacteriaceae bacterium
CTCTTCCGATCTCGGAAGCTATCGCAGCGAAGTACCGCCGCAGCTGGCAGGATGTGGCCGACGATCTCTACGCGATATTCGAAGAGCTGGTGGGGCGCCGGTAGTCCTTCCGGATTAGCGTCGGGCTTCAGCTGATTCCAAACAGCCACGAGGAATCGTTTCAGGGGCTCTTTCAGAGTGCTGCGATTGCCTGCGGGCTGGTTTGCCGGTAGTACTCGATGGTCTTCTCCAGGCCTTCCCTGAAGCCCGCGACGACGCGATAGCCAAACACGGATTGCGCCAGCGAGATATCGGCGAGTGAATGCCTGATGTCGCCCTCACGTTCCGGCTTGAACTGCACGGTACCGCTATAACCGGTGATCTGCTTGATCTCCTGGTATGCCTCGAGCAGCGTAATGCGCTTGCCGGTCGCGATGTTGAAGACTTTGCCGGCCACCGGCGCAGAGGTCTTTGCGACCATCATGTTGGCATGGACTACGTTGTCGATGTAGGTGAAGTCGCGGCTGGTGGAACCGTCCCCGAAGATGGTCGGCGTCTCGCCCTGGCACATCAGGGAGATGAAGCGGGCCAGCACACCCGAGTATTGCGACGTCGGGTCCTGGCGCGGTCCGAAGATGTTGAAGTAGCGCAGCGCCACGGTCTCCAGGCCGAAGACTCGCGTGTAGCTGGCCAGGTAATGCTCGCCGGCCAGCTTCTGCACGGCATAGGGCGAGATGGGCGCGGGCAGCATGGTCTCGGTCTTGGGCAGCTCCGGGCTGTCGCCATAGGCGGCTGACGACGCAGCGTACATCAGGCGCCTGACGCCGGCCTTGCGCGCCGCCTCCAGTACCGTCAGCGTGCCGTTGAGATTGGGTCCATTGGTTCCCATGGGGTCGACCACCGACTTGGGGACGGACGGAATGGCCGCCTGGTGGAACACATAGTCGATCCCGTCGCAGGCGTCGTTGATGGCGCCGATGTCGAGGATGTCGGCGCGGCGAAGGTCGATGCGCGTCCGTATATCTTCGAGGTTCTCGAGATTGCCTGTGCAGAGGTTGTCGATTCCGCGCACGGAGGCGCCTTCGGCGAGCAAACCGCGCGCCAGGCTCGACCCGATGAAGCCGGAGATCCCCGTGATGAGTACCGTCGCCATAATTGTTTCAACCTTTTGTATCGGCCGTTTGCCGCCGCTTCTTGATTAGCGTATTGAGAGAATTAATTCCTTTTTCAAGCCTACTTATCAGATGCGCAAGGCGACATGGTGCAAAAGCGGAATGTGTTCTTATACTTCTGTGCACTCTGGTTGCTGCACGGTACTTTGCTACGCCCTTCAGACGTAGAATATAACGAAGACTCGGTATTCTTATTCAATGGCCGACAGGGCAAAGACATCCGCGGGAAGAATCCTGCATAATTCGTTCTGGTTCGGCCTTGAAACCGTGCTCGAGACGATCGTTTTTCTGGGCACTTCGATCGCCGTCGCGCGATACCTGGGCCCGGAAAAGCTGGGTGAATTCACATATATTAACTTCTTTGTAACTACGGTCACACGCACCAGCGGCACAGGGCTTGCCGGCGCCACACGCAAATATATGACCGAGTTCCTGGGCGCCAACCGGCCCGGAACCGCCCGGGCGATCTACCATCTCGCCTATCGCTACCAGCTGCTCGCCTCCATCATGATTACCGCGCTCGGTCTGCTGAGCGTGCTCTTCTTCGGCGAACCGCTGTATCACTGGATGTCCGCGATCCTGATCCTGTCGATTATTCCGGGCGTCATGTCGTGGGTTCCGGCGCAGGCCAATCAGGCGTTTGAAGACGTCTACGAAAATACGCTCAGCGCGCTCGGCTACATCATCACTTACGCGGTGGTCATTGTGCTGACCCTGCACTACCACTGGGATCTGCTGGGCATCGCCTCGGCCCAGTTGATCGGGCGCACGGTCGAGGTTACGCTGCGAACGGTTCCGCTGCACCTGCGCCTGCGCAAGCTGCCTATCGATGAACTCGAGCATGAAATTGTGGACCGCATTCGTCAGTTCTGCATCCAGGCGGTTGGGATTCAACTCCTGATGTCGGTGGTGTGGGACCGCTCCGAGCTGCTGTTCCTGAAACATTTTTCCAACCTTCGCCAGATTGCGTTCTACTCAGTGAGCTTTACCCTGGCCAACAATCTGCTGGTGATCCCGCGAACTTTCGGCAGCGCCACTGGAATCACGCTGATGGTGGAATCGGCACGAGAGCCTGGGCGCATCGACAGTATCGTGAAGAATGCCTGCCGCTTCCTTTTGCTGGTGGTCTTTCCTGTCCACCTTGGCGCTGTGGCCATTGGCGCGCAGGCTCTCGGGTTCGCCTACGGAGACAAGTACCTGGAGGCCATTCCGGTTGTCATGATCGCGGCCATACTATCGATGCCGCGCGCCTTCCAGGAACTTGCCGAGGTTCTGCTGCGCGCGGCCGACCGGCAACGGCAGACCCTGATCTGGTTCTCTATCACCGGCGTGCTCAACATCTCGCTGGACTGGTACCTGATCCCGCGCTACGGGGCGGTGGGCGCGGCGTGGGGCAATGGACTTTCACAGACCTTCGGCATCATTGCCATCTGGCGCCAGGCGCGGCGCTTCTTCACCTTCGGCTTTCCGCTGCAGAGCGCCATCCGCTTGTTCCTGGCCGGGGCGGGGATGTCGGTGGTCGCGTACTACGTGGTGCGGCTGCTGCCCGGAGCAGCAGGCCTGGCGGCCGCGCTTATCTGCGCCACGGTAACCTACGTTGTGCTGGTCAAACTGTTTCGCGGGCTGAACGCCGACGACCGGCCGCGGCTGACGATGATCGCGGATCGCATGCCGGGCCCGCTCCGCCGGCTGTATCTCTCGCTCATCGTATTCGCCACGCCGGACCCGGTTCTACCGCTTGAACGCGAGGGGATCTACCCGGGCTGAGTCGGTGATCAGCAGCAGGTCGGACTCGTCCACTGCTTCAAAATCGTCGGCCTTCATGCCGTTCAGCTTGTGCAGATCGGCCTCGTCGAAGCGCTTGTCGGATACGCCGCTGATGTACATCGCG
>CAJCHO010000034.1 GCA_903970145.1 Mycobacteriaceae bacterium
GAGCCGCGCTCGAATACGATGAAGCTCGGTGTGATGAAGGCAGCACTTCCCGCCAGTCTCGCCGCGGCCGACCTGGTATTCGGGTACGGAGCGGTGAGTGGCAAGGACGCTCTCGGATGGGATCTTGCAGCCGCACTCGCACCGTTGGGCGCGCGCGCAAAGGCATATACCGATATCGATACCCTGGCGGCGGCCGTGGTTGCGCTGGCGCGCGCCGGGGATCACATCCTCATCATGAGCAACGGCGGTTTTGGCGGGGTGCACCAACGCATCCTCGATCGATTGGCGAGCATAGAGGGGGCAACATGACAGCACACGAACCGGGACAGACCGAATGCTTCTCTCTTCTGGAGCGCGATGGCTACGCTGAACTGACGATGAAGCGTGCAGCAGCCTTGAATACCATGCTGCCCTCGTTCTGGACAGACTTGCCCGCGATCGTGCGAGCGCTCGATAACTCGGGAAGGGCGCGCGCGCTCATTCTCGCTTCAAGCGGGCGCCACTTCAGCGCGGGGATGGACCTGTCCGTGTTTGAGGCGGGTACGCTCTCGGGCTCTTCCGCACACGGTCGCGAACGCCTGCGCAACCAGATACTCTCTTTGCAGGACAGTTTTAGCGCATTGGAGCGCGCACGCTTTCCGGTGATCGCCGCTATCCAGGGCGGCTGCATCGGTGGGGCCGTCGACATGGTCTGTGCGTGCGACCTGCGCTACGCGACGCGCGACGCCTTTTTCCAGATCCAGGAAATAAACATCGGCATGATGGCAGATGTCGGCACGCTCCAGCGCATGCCCAAGCTGCTACCGGAGGCCGTGGTGCGCGAACTGGCCTACACCGGCGACCGTTTGCCGGCGAGCGAGGCACACCGCCTTGGCTTTGTGAATCAGCTTTTTGATACTCATGAGGCGATGCTGCTGGCGGTACGGGCCACCGCCAAGCGGATCGCAGCCAAATCTGCGCTGGCGATATCGGGCAGCAAGGACGCTATTACCTTCGTGCGCGACAATCCGGTCGGGGTTGCCCTGCACATGATCGCCAACTGGCAGTCGGGAATGCTCGACATGGAGGAAGTCGCGGCCGCCATGGTGGCGGTCAAGGCGGGGCGCGAAGCCCAGTTCGCGTCGCTGGCGCAGCTGCCATCGGGTGTTACACCTGACAGCAAGTGATCCTTTATCTGCACGGCTTTCGCTCGTCGCCACGCTCGTTCAAGGCGATCCTGATTGAGGACGCCATGCGCAAGTCAGGCCGTGGCGATCAATTCACGTGTCCGCAGCTTCCGGTCTCGCCGGCTGCCGCCGTCAGTTTGCTAGATGAGATGGTGGCCCATCATCCCGCATCAGAACTGTGTCTGATCGGCAGTTCTCTGGGCGGCTACTACGCGACGTGGCTGGCCGAACGCCACGGCTGCCGGGCGGCGCTGCTCAATCCGGCGATTCACCCGGCGCGCGATCTCGCACGCCACCTTGGCAGGCACAGCGTCTACCATTCCGATGAGCAGATCGACTTCCGTGAGGAATTCATCGCCGAGCTTGAGGCACTCTGGGTCGAATCGCTGACTCGCATGGAGCGCTATCTGCTGGTATGTGCCAAGGGTGACGAGATACTCGACTGGCGCGAAATGGTGCAGCGTTACCGAGGAGCAGGACAGCTGGTGCAAGAAGGCGGCGATCACGGCTTGTCGAACTTCGCGACCTTAATGCCAGCTGTTCTCGAGTTCGCTTCCTAGGCGCGCCCAGGGGTGTCGGGCCTTCCTGCGAGCCGGCACGCGCTGGCCTTGCACAATGCCCGATTAACCGACAAGCTAGTCGCATGCTGCACACTTTCGTTTCTGCCGTCGTGCTCCTGCTGCTGGTCGCGGACCCGCTTGGCAATATCCCGATTTTCGTGGCGGCCTTGCGCAACGTCCCGCCGCGCCGCAAGGCACGCGTCATCCTGCGCGAGTGCCTGATCGCCTTTGCCATACTCGCCGGCTTCATGTTCGTTGGTCAGGGCTTTCTCGACGTACTCGGCTTGACCGACATTTCCCTGCAGATCGGTGGCGGCGTGATTCTGTTTCTGATCGCGCTGCGCATGGTGTTTCCAGTGCCCGAGGGGATATTCGGGGCTGCCCCGGGCGGCGAGCCGTTTATCGTGCCCCTGGCGATTCCGGCGCTCGCCGGCCCGTCGGCGCTTGGCACGGTCCTGCTGCTGGTTTCGCGCGACCCGAGCAAAGTGCTCGAGTGGATCGGTGCCCTAACGGTCGCGATGCTGATTTCCGCCCTCGTGCTGGTATTTTCAGAGCGGCTGCAAGAATGGATGGGTGAGCGTGCCCTGATTGCCATCGAGCGCCTGATGGGTCTGATCCTGACGGCGATCTCTGTCGAGATGATCCTGCGCGGCATCCGCATCTTCATCGCGGAACTGCCCCACTGAGGCTGCTGTCCGGGGTGCGCGACCACCTCGGATCGCGCCGGCTTGTAGCGGTGAGCCTCTATAATTGCCGCCATGAATGTTTTTTACGAAGAAGACGGGGCTTTCAAGGCAGGCACGGTTCTCAGCGAGACCGGTGGGGCCTTCCAGGTCGAATCGTCCAGCGGCAAACGCGCCAAGGTCAAAGCCGGCCATGTGCTGGTCCAGTTCAAGGATCCGGCACCGCAATCCCTGCTGCGCGACGCTGCGGCGCTGGCCGATAGCATCGAGCTCAATTTCCTGTGGGAGTGCGCTCCCCAGGAGGAATTCGAATTCGCCGCGCTCGGAGCGGACTACTTTGGTCACGCGCCATCGTCCATCGAGAGCGCGGCATTGCTGATGCGCCTGCATAGCGCTCCAATGTATTTCTACCGCAAGGGACGTGGCCGCTACAAGCCGGCGCCTGCGGACGCATTGCGCGCGGCGCTGGCAGGCCAGGAACGCAAGCGACAGCAGGCGCTGCAGCAGGCCGAATACGTCGCGCAGCTGCGCGCGGGTAAATTGCCGGCGGGCTGGCAGGCGAGAGTGGGCGAGCTCTTGTTCAATCCGGACAAGAATGGGATCGAGTACAAGGCGCTGGAAGAGGCGGCCCGTGAGGTATCCACCACCAGCGCGCGCCTGATGCTCGGCGTCGGCGGATTGGCGTCGGTCAAGGAGCTGCATCGCATCCGGTTTGTCAGTCAGCACTTCGCTCGCGGGCCGGGTTTTGGTGTTGCATCGCCGCCGGCCCTGCCGGGCGATCTGCCGCGCGCCAATGTCCCGGCTTTCAGTATCGACGACGTAACTACGACCGAGATCGACGATGCGTTCTCGGTCGAGGGGATTCCAGAGGGCTGGCGCATCGGGATCCACATCGCGGCGCCGGGCCTGTCACTTCGGCCCGACGACAGCGTTGATGTGATCGCGCGGGAACGACTCTCGACGGTGTATACCCCAGGCGAGAAATTCACCATGCTCCCGGATTCGGTCATCGATGTTTTCTCGCTGGCGGCCGGGCGCCAGTGTCCGGCCCTGTCGCTCTATGTGGACGTGCGCGCAGCGGACTGGCAGATCATGGCCAGCCATACGCGCGCCGATATCATCGAGGTTGCGCACAATCTGCGGCACAACCATCTCGATGCCCTGGTGACTGAGGAGTCACTGGACAGCGGTACGGGCGAGTATGTGTGCTGGCGCGAACTGGGCGTGTTGTGGCAGTTCGCCAAGTCCCTGTATGCCGCTCGACAGGCGGCGCGCGTCGGCTACGGCCTGAAGCCCGAGACACCACAGCGTCCGGACTACAACTTCTACATCACGGGTGAAGCTGGCGACGAACGCGTGACGATCAGCACGAGGCGCCGCGACGCGCCGCTCGACAAGCTCGTCGCCGAACTGATGGTACTGGCCAATAGCAGCTGGGGAAAGCTTCTGGCTGACCACGAGGTCGCGGGCATCTATCGGGTCCAGCAGGGCAGTGGCGCTGCCGGCAAGGTGCGCATGACTACTCATCCCGCACCCCATCAGGGCCTTGGGGTTGCCCAGTACGCATGGAGTTCGTCGCCATTGCGCCGCTACGTGGATCTGGTCAATCAGTGGCAGATCCTGTCGGTGATAGGCGCTGCGCCACCTGCCTTTGCCGCTAACGACGCTGATCTGTTCGCGATCGTCTCAAGTTTTGAGGTCGCCTATGCTGCCTACGCCGAATTCCAGGCCACCATGGAGCGCTACTGGTGCCTGCGCTGGCTGCGCCAGGAAGGGGTGAGCACCACCGACGCGCTGGTTTTGCGCGATGAGTGGCTTCGCCTGGCAGATATCCCGCTGCAGGTGCGCGTCGCCTCCATGCCACAACTTGCACGCGGTACCCGCGTCGAGATAGAAATTGGTGAGATTGACGAGATCGATCTGTCGCTGAGCTGCAAAATTACGGCGATAATCGAAGAGGTCGACGAGCCCGCGCCCTCGGAAGACGGCGAGGTCGGGGAGGCAGAGCTTGGGGTGCCGCTGAATCCATGACGCAAAAGCAAGCCTTGCATTACTATCGTGTTGTTGCCTTGCGGAGTCGCACCGTATGAGTTCCGCAGTCGCCTACCGCAAGGTAGGCCAGCAGAACAATTTCCTGTTGATCGCTATCGCGGTCTCGATCGCGGTTCACGCACTGTTTCTCGCGGTGCGCTTTGTCGACCCCACTGAATTTCATTTCAAGCACCCTGACGACGCGCTCGACATCGTGCTCGTAAACAAGCAGGGTCAGCGTCCGGTCAAAGCGAAGGTGCTTGCCCAGGCCGACTCCAATGGAGGCGGCGAGAATGACTCCGGACGAGCGACGTCTTTCCTGCCCGCTTCCGCGCGCTCCAACGATGGCGAACTGCTCAAGGATCCGCAGTCGGCCGTAGCGCGCCTTGAGGCCGAGGAAAAGCAACTGCTGAGCCAGCTGCACGCCAACGAAGCGCCAGCCATCCCCCTGCCCAACGAGGTCTCACCAGCTCCGACAGTATCGGACGTGGACGATCCGGTCGCCCGCAAGGAGCAGATCGCGCGTCAGGAAGCCCTGATAAGCAAGGAGATTCGCGACTACAACGAGCGACCCAAGCGCGAGGTGATCGGACCGAATAGTCGACGTGTCAGCTATGCCATGTACTGGCGCTCGTTTGCTGAGAAGATTGAGCGTATCGGCACCCTCAATTTTCCGGAGGAAGCTCGCGGTCACTACTACGGATCGCTCATGCTGTCGGTCACCCTGAATCCCGATGGTTCGATATACGAGGATCAGATTCGCGTCCTGAGCTCGTCGGGCTATCCGGTCCTTGATCGCGCGGCCAGGCGCATCGTCTTGATGTCGGCGCCTTTTAGCCGCTTTTCTGACCAGATGCGCCGCGAAAATGATGTCTACGAGATTGTCGCGAAGTTCACCTTCACGCGCGACGAGGCATTCGAGGCCGAAGTCGGCCGGCGCTGACGGTGACCCGTGTCGGCAGCTCGCTACGCCGTCATCGGCAATCCTGTCGCCCATAGCAAGTCCCCCGCGATCCATGAGGCTTTCGCTCGCGAGACCGCGCAGAACCTGAGCTACGAACGCATCTGCGCGCCCATCGAGAGCTTTGTGGCGAGCGTCGACGCCTTTTTCGAGGCGGGTGGCGCTGGCCTAAACGTCACACTGCCCTTCAAGCTTGCCGCCTTGCGCTATACACAGAATGTCTCCGAGCGAGCGGTGCGCGCGGGCGCCGCAAACACCTTGCGGCGTGATGCCGATGGGGTGTTCGCCGACAATACCGATGGGGTGGGCCTGGTGCGCGATCTTGCCCGATTGGCCGGTGCAGGCGCGCCGCCCTTGCGCGCGGCGCGGGTGCTGATCGCTGGCGCCGGCGGCGCTTCGCGAGGCATCATCGGGCCGCTCCTGGACGCGGGAGTGGCGCGCATTGCGATCGTCAATCGCACGCGCGCGACAGCGCAAGCCCTGGTGCTGCAGTTCCAGAATCCATCGGTCGAGCTATCTGCCCACGAGTACGGCGCGGCATGGGGCGAGAGCTTTGACATCATCCTGCACGCGACACCGGCCTCGCTGTTCGATGCGCGCGTGCCCCTGCATGACGACCTCATCAGTGAGGCAAAGCTGGTCTACGACCTCGCTTATGGTCGCGGTACGGCAAGCGATTCTACCGAGATCCTGCGCCACGCCCGCGCGCTGGGCGTGGCGCACACCTGCGACGGTTTGGGCATGCTCGTCGAGCAGGCCGCCGAATCCTTTTTCCTCTGGCGCAATATTCGCCCGCAGTCCGCCCCGGTGCTTGCGGCCCTGCGGGCGGCCCAGGCACACGTCTAGATGCGTATCGTGCTCCGCTGGCTGTTGCGAGCAGCGCTGCTCGCGCTTGTTCTGTTAATCGGCTTGCAACTGTTTTATTTCATTTCGATTGGCCTGATGCGCTGGCACAACCCTGAGTCGACCAGTTTCATGCGCAGCGCTCTCGCCGAGCTTCGCGAAAAAGAGCCCAAGGCGCAGCTGCAGCAACGCTGGGTGCCCTATCGCGCAATCTCGGAGCAGCTCAAGCGCGCGGTCATCACCTCGGAAGATGCCAAGTTCGCCGAACACGAGGGTGTCGATTGGGAAGCGATCGAGAAGGCCCACGAAAACAACAGCAAGAACGGTAAGCGCATCAAGGGGGGGTCGACTATCACCCAACAGCTCGCCAAGAATCTGTTCCTCTCCCCGTCTCGCAGCTATCTGCGCAAGGCGCAGGAACTCGTCATTACCTACATGCTCGAGTTCTGGCTCGACAAGGAGAGGATCCTCGAGATCTATCTCAATGTCGTCGAATGGGGCAACGGCGTGTTTGGCGCCGAGGCGGCGGCACGCCACTACTGTGGCATCCCGGCGGCACAACTCGACGCGGAACAGGCCGCGCGGCTGGCGGTGATGCTACCCAATCCGCGTTACTACGACAGGAATCGTGGCTCCTCCTATCTGGCCAAGCGGACCTCGGCTGTGCTGCGCTGGATGCCCGACGCCGACCTGCCATGAGTGCGCGCTTGCCGTGGCGTGCCTATGGGCTGCTCACGCTGGGGATGGCGGTGGTGGGCACTTACGTGGGCTTTTCGCGCCTCCTGGTTGCCGTGGTGCCGATTTATCTGCTGGGCCTGATACGGTTCTCGATCGGTGGGCTGTTCATGCTGCCCTGGACTTTCCCGCCGGGGGGATTGGCAGTCCTGCGGCGCCACGGGGGCACGCTATTTTTGCAGTCACTCTTCGGCAACTTCCTCTTCACGATCTGCATGCTCGGCGGCATCGCCCATACGTCGGCGACGGCCGCCGGTCTCATCATGTCCAGTCTGCCCGCAGTGGTCGCGCTGTTTTCGCTGGCAATCCTTGGCGAGGCGATCGGCTACCGTACCGTGATTGCGATCGCGCTGGCGATTGCCGGGATAGCTGTACTCAATCTGGCTGGCAATGCCGGTGGCGAGCGCACGGAGAGCTGGTTCGGCAACGTGCTGATTGTCGCTGCCGTCTGTTGCGAAGCGCTCTATGTGGTCCTTGGCAAGCGCCTGACAACGGCCAGGGTCGGCGCAATGCAAATCTCGGCGTGGATCAATATCGCGGGGCTCTTCTTGATGCTGCCGCTTGGACTCTGGCAGGCGGCAAGCTTCGGGTTCGATCAGATCACCAGTCACACCTGGATCTTGATCGTCGCTTACGCGCTTGGTGCTTCGGTACTCTCCACCTGGTTATGGCTATCCGGCTTGAAGTCGGTGCCGGCCAGTCAGGCAGGTGTCTTCACGCTCGCGCTGCCAATCAGTGCGGCGCTGGTCGGTCTGGTATTTCTCAACGAGTCGCTCGGCTGGGCGCACATTGTCGCCTTTTGCTGTGCGCTCGCCTGTGTCTTGCTCGTAACCCAGGATGGGCAGTCCCGCTAAACGCTGTGTTCGGCCGCGAGGCGGCATAGCGAACCGTCGCCGGTTTCGACCTGGAGCGTGACGTGGCACAGGCCAAAGCGTTCATCAAGAGCCGCGGCGAGCGTCTCCAGATACTCGTCTCCGGGGTGGCCGGCCGGCATCACCAGATGGGCCGTCATGGCATTCTCGGTGGTGCTCATGGCCCAGATGTGCAGATCGTGGGCGTCGCGTACCCCCGGCCGTTCAGTGAGAAAAGCGCGCACTGCCGGCGCGTCGATCCCGATCGGTACGCCTTGGACCGCCAGATGCAGGGACTCGCGCAATAGCCCCCAGGCGCCCCAGACGATGGCAACGGCAATGGCGATACTCGCGCAAGGGTCAAGCCACAGCCAGCCGGTACGCCCGATTACGATCCCCGATACGACGACTCCCACAGCAATCGCAGCGTCGCCGGCCATATGCACGAAGGCCGCCTCTACGTTGAGATCCTGCTTGCGTCCCCGCATGAATAGCCAGGCCGACACGAGGTTTACGCCAACCCCGGTAAGTGCCACCCAGATCATGAGTTGGGAATCCACTGCAACTGCACCGCGCAGCCGATCAAGACTTGCTAGCAGGATGGCGCCGGTGACAACCAGAAGCAGGACCGCGTTGGCCAGTGCGGCGAGGATGGTCGTGCCACGCAAGCCGTAAGTAAAACGTGCCGAAGGCGCGCGTTGCGCCAGCGCGCTTGCACCGAATGCCAGGAGCAGGCCGATCACATCGCCGAAGTTGTGGACGGCATCGGCGAGAAGAGCCAGCGAATGGGCAAAAAAGCCATAGCCAAGTTCCAGCACGACGAAGCCCGCATTGAGCAGCACCCCGATCAGAAAGGCACGCTGCACGCGCGACACATCGAGCGGGACGTGATGGGCATGGTGGTGACCATGCCCATGGCTGTCGTGGTGAGTGTGGCCGTGATCGGCTGAGCTGTGCTGATGCATCAGAGTGGTTGCCTGTCAGGTGGAATGGATGGCGTCCTGGTCGCGCGCGCTGTCGGGGAACTGCAGGGTCACCACGAGTCCGCGCCCCTCCGGCGGATCAGAGAGAACCACGGCACATCCATAGTGTTCGGCAATGGTGCGTACGATTGCAAGGCCAAGACCGCTACCGGGTGCAGCGTTACCGGGACGGCGAAAGAAACGATCGAATACGCGTTCGCGGTCCGCGACCGGGATACCCGGCCCATGGTCGCGCACGCGCAGCGCCGGTCGACCATGGATCACCAGGGCGCCGACCTCGACCGCGCCACCGGCTTCGGAATAGCGCAAGGCATTGTCGACGACATTGCCAAGCATGATCCGCAGATTATCGCGATGACCGGCCACGACCGGCCCCTCGGTCACGGTGGCCTCATCGATGCGCACACCGCGGTCCTGGGCGAGCGCCGCGTGGTCGGTCGCGACCTGGCGCACCAGCCCCGTCAGGTCTATCTCCTCGACACTGACCTGTTCCTGGCGCGGCTCGGCGCGCGCCAGGGTCAAGAGTTGTTCGATGAGGTGAGTTGAGCGATCCAGGCGTTCGTGCAGTTTGCCAAAGGCGATCGTACGCTGGTCTTCCGACTTGGCCCGCTCGGCAAGCTGTAATTGCAGGCGCAGTGCCGTGAGGGGTGAGCGCAGCTCGTGCGCTGCATCGGCGACAAAAGCGCGCTGCGCCTCGATGATCTTGGCCAGTTCGGCGAGCAGACTGTTCAGGGCGACGAGAAGCGGACTGACTTCCTGCGGCAAGCCTTCCAGGGGCAGCGGTTCAAGTTGCTGGGGGGAGCGGTGTGCGACCGACTGTGCCAGCCTTTGCAGGGGCTCCAGGGAGTGTCCGACGACGACCCAGATGATGAAAGTCAGCACGGGGATCAGGCCAACGAAGGGCAATAGAGCGTGCAGCACGACCACAGCAGCCAGGTGCTCGCGTGCTGCGCTCGGCTGGGCGATCGCAACGTAGCGCCCCGGCTGCTGCTCGGCGTAGACGCGCCAGCCGACACCTGCGACGCTCGTGTTTGAGAGTCCTATCGTCTCGGGCTTGCCGATAGTGACAGTTGGGTGAAGCGGATAAATCAGGCGCCCGGCCGGATCCCAGATCTCGATGATGATGTCGTTGTTGGGGTCGCCGTCGTCGGCCGGTTCGGGTTGTGCCCCGATCTCGACCGGCAGATTGGCCGCGACGGCCTTCAATTGATAGTCAAACAGCTCGTTGGCCGTCAGATCCACGCGCGCATAGGTCGCTATCCCGGCGATCATGGTCGCGCCGACCATGCCGATGATAAGCCAGAACAGGAGCCGTCTACGCAGCGTCTTCATCGGCTTCCGCCAGTTTGTAGCCCACGCCCCGGACGTTCTTGATGAAGTCGGACCCGAGCTTGCGACGCAGGTGATGGATGAATACATCCACCGTGTTGCTCTCGACTTCCTCGTTCCAGCCATAGAGCTTTTCTTCGAGCTGGGCACGCGAGACGATGTGCCCGGGTGGGTCGAGCAGCGCGTGCAAGACGGCGAACTGGCGCGCCGTCAGGTCGAGCGTGCGGCCATCAAGCGACACCACATGACGCGCCGGATCGAGCAGGAGACCCCGAAATACAATGGCGCTGCTGCTGCGCCCACTGCGTCTGCGCAACAGGGCGCGCACGCGCGCATACAGCTCGTCCAGGCCAAACGGCTTGACGAGATAGTCGTCAGCACCAGCATCAAGACCTAGCACACGATCCGGCAGGGCATCACGCGCGCTGACGATCAGCACTGGAACGTCGCGCTTGCCCGCGCGCAGCTCGCGCAGGATTTCCAGGCCCGAGCGTTCCGGCAGGCCCAGATCCAAGAGGACCAGGTCATAGATATCCTGGCGCAGTGCAAGCTGCGCTTCGCCCCCGGTACGGACCCAGTCCAGTGCGTAGTTCTCGGCGCGCAAACCCTCTTCAAGGCTCTCGCCGATCATCGGATCATCTTCGATTAGCAGTATTCGCATGGCGACACGTCCCCGTCCATGCGGCAATTCTAATCCTGCGCGCCGCGCCGACCGTGGTAGCCGGCCAACTCTTCCATTACCGCCGCAATAAGC
>CAJCHO010000035.1 GCA_903970145.1 Mycobacteriaceae bacterium
TGCCGCCCAAGTGGCGCTTGGACAGACCTACCAAACTCTGATCGCAGAGGCGGGTCTGCTCGCCTACAAGGATGTGTTCCTGTACTGCGCTCTGATGGCGTTCGCCTTTGTTCCGTTTACATTCCTCTTCTCTCCGGTCAAGAAGGCCGGAGGCGCCCCCGGAGGCCATTGATGCGCGGCGTGCGCATAGCTTGCGTTTTGCTGATCGCTTGCACCCTGACGGCGTGCAAGGTCGGACCGAATTTCGCCCCACCGAAGGAACCGGTGCCGGACCACTACGCAGGCGCGGCCGGCACCGAAGCTGCGGATGCGGCTCCACAATCCTTCTGGTGGCAGGAGTTTCACGATCCCGAACTGGATCGGCTCGAGTCGCAGACGGCCGCGGGCAATTTGGATCTCAAGGCCTCTTTCCTGCGAATTGTGGTGGCACGCAACCAGGCGCAACAGGCCCGCTCCCAGGGTCTGCCGAGCCTCAATGGCACCGCCAGCTACAATCGCGAGCAGTTGGGACTCGCCGGTATTCTCAAGTCGCAGCACGTGGCCGTCACGTCGCCGACGGAGCAGGATCTGCTCGGCACACTGGAAAAACCGGTGAATATCTTTCAATTGGGCTTCGATGCCTCATGGGAACTGGATTTGTTCGGCAAGGTGCGCCGCGCGGTCGAGGCGGCGGATGCAAACAGTCTCGCCACCGTCGAGGCACGCAATGATCTGTTGGTGTCGCTGCGTGCAGAAGTGGCGCAGACTTATTTCCAGCTTCGCGCGGCGCAAATGCTGCACAAGATCACCGCCGACCAAATCGCCGCACAACGCGGCATACTCGAACTGACTCAAAACCGGCATCAACACGGCCTTGCCGGCGAAGAGGATGTCGACACCGCTGCGGCGCAACTGGCGACGCTGCAATCGGAGCTGCCCCCTTACGATCAGACCATAGCCACCTCCCGTCATGCGCTCGCCGTGTTGACCGGGCAAACGCCGGAGGCGTTGGATGCTGAATTCGGCGAGAGCGGCGAACTGCCCGCTCTGCCGCAAGCCGTGCCCGTCGGGCTGCCTGCAACCCTGGCGCGCCGCCGCCCGGACATCAGGGAGTCGGAGGCAACACTGCACGCCGCCACTGCGCAAGTGGGCGTGTCCGTGGGGTCGTTGTTTCCCGATATCTCCCTGACGGGCACTTATGGCTTGCGCAACTTGAGCACCGGCTATCTTTTCGATTGGGACAGCAGGTTCTATACGTTCGGTTCCAGCGTGTCCGTGCCTATATTTCATGGCGGCGCCCTGGTGGCCAATGTTCGCCTGTCGCGGGCGCAAGCTGCCGAGGCCGCGTTGCAGTATCGCAAGACGGTGCTCGGGGCATTACAGGAAGTAGAGGACGGGCTCAGCAATCTGCGCGAAGACGCTTTACGTACCACCGCCCTCAAGGAATCGCTGGCGTCGAATCAAAGGGCGCTCGCCGTTGATGTTGATGCCTATCAGCACGGCCTCATCACGTACATCTCGGTTTTGACCGTACAGATCCAGTCCGTGCAAGCGCAACAGCAACTCGCGCAGGCGGTGCTGGCGCAGAGCACCGATTTGGTCAAGTTGTACAAGGCACTCGGCGGTGGGTGGCAGGATAATGCGGCCCCCGCGCAGGCGCAGAATATCGACCGATGATCGCAGCATTGCACCTGGCAAATGTCGGGACGATCTGTCTCGCATTGCATATACTTCATGGTCCGAAGCGTTAGCAACGCTCGATCATTTGGAAAGATATGCGGATAAGCGTAGCGGTATGCGCTGTTGTCGTGGCGGCGTGCTCGCGTGAGACCACGCCGCCGCCGAAGGGACCCCCGGAAGTGGCCGTCATGACGCTGGCGCAACAGCCCGTCTCGATCACCACCGAGTTGCCGGGTCGCACGGTGCCCTATCGCATCGCTGAAGTTCGCCCCCAGGTCAACGGCGTCATCCAGAAGCGCCTGTTCGTCGAAGGCGGCCAGGTCACGGCGGGACAGCAGCTCTACCAGATCGACCCGGCGCCATTTCAAGCCAGCCTGGAGAGCGCGCAGGCCGCGCTGGCGCGCGCTCAAGCTACGGCGACCTCGACCCGGCTGCTGGCGCAGCGCTACAAGCCTTTGAGCGAAGCGCGCGCCGTCAGTCAGCAAGATTACGACAATGCCGTTGCCTCGCAGGACCAGGCCCTCGCGGACGTCGCGTCCGCCAAGGCCGCCGTGGACACGGCGAGGATCAATCTGGCTTACACCAAGGTCTATGCGCCGATCTCGGGACGCACCGGCCGCTCCTCGGTGACGGAGGGTGCACTGGTCGCCGCGAATCAAACCACTGCGCTCGTCGTGATTCAACAGCTCGACCCGATCTATGTGGACGTAACCCAGGCGAGCACGGTGCTGCTGGACCTGCGGCGCGCACTGGCGCAAGGAAAATTGAAGCAGACGGCAGATTCGCAGGCCGAGGCCAAGTTGATCCTGGAGGATGGCGCGATTTATGAATCGACCGGCAAGCTGCAATTCACGGAAGTCACGGTCGATTCCGGCACCGGTTCGGTGACGATGCGCGCGGTATTCCCAAATCCGGACAACACGCTGTTGCCGGGAATGTTCGTGCGCGAAAGGCTCGAGCAAGGCATCGATGAGCACGGCTTATTGGTGCCGCAGCGGGCGCTCACCCACAATCAACGAGGCGAAGCGATGGTAACCGTCGTCGGCCCCGACAATAAGGCCATTCAGCGCATCGTCAAGACCGAGCGGGCCATCGGGGATCAGTGGCTGGTGAGCGAGGGAGTGACCGCGGGCGACAAGATCATCGTGACTGGAATCCAAGGTGTGAAGAGCGGTGACACGGTGCATCCTCACGCTCTGACACCGGGTGAACTCGATCAGCAGCCCCTGACGTCGTCTGCATTGCGGAAGCCGTAGGCCCGGCGCTCGTGTCCGAGTTTTTCATCGAACGCCCCA
>CAJCHO010000036.1 GCA_903970145.1 Mycobacteriaceae bacterium
TGCGACTGGGCCAGCATGCTGCTGCGCCAGTACCTGAAGTACGCCGAGCGCAAGGGTTTCACTACCCAGATCGAGGACGAAACCCCCGGCGACACGGCGGGCATCAAGGGCGCGACCATCAAGATCGAGGGCGAATACGCCTTCGGACTGCTGCGCACCGAAACCGGCGTGCACCGCCTGGTGCGCAAGAGCCCGTTCGACTCGTCGGGTGGCCGGCACACCTCGTTTGCCAGCGTCTTCGTCTATCCCGAAGTCGACGACTCGATCGAGGTTGAGATCAATCCGGCGGATCTGCGCATCGACACTTTTCGTGCCTCGGGCGCCGGTGGCCAGCACATCAACAAGACCGACTCGGCCATCCGCATCACCCATCTGCCGACCGGCATTGTCGTGCAGTGCCAGAACGATCGCTCGCAGCACCGCAATCGTGCCGAGGCCATGGCAATGTTGAAGTCACGGCTCTATGAACTCGAGATCCGCAAGCGCCAGGCCGAACAGGACAAGCTCGAGGCGAGCAAGACCGATGTCGGCTGGGGCCACCAGATTCGCAGTTATGTACTCGACCAGTCGCGCATCAAGGATCTGCGCACCAATGTCGAGATTTCCAATACCGGCAAGGTGCTCGACGGCGACCTCGACGCCTTCATTGAGGCGAGCCTAAAGCAGGGCGTCTAACCAGGGGAGGTTCAGCATGGAAGTGTTCATAGTCTCCGGTGCCTCGCGCGGCCTGGGCGCCGCGCTTGTCGCACAATTGCTCGGACCCGAGCGGCGCGTCATTGCCATCTCGCGCAAACCCAATGACGCGCTCGCACAAGCGGCGCGCGCTGCCGGTGCCTGGCTCGACTGGTATCTGCAGGACGTGGCCGACGTGACGGCCCACGAGGATCTGGCGCGTGCGATCTGCGCGGAGTTGCCGCGTGACGCGTCGCGCTACGTGCTTATCAACAACGTTGGCATGCTGGGACCGGTCGGCGGCGCAGAGTCGCTCTCGGCCGCCGGGCTTGGCGCCACGCTCGCGGTCAATGCGACGGCGCCGATGGTGATGACCGCGCAATTTCTCACCGCCACTCAGACACTGGAGGCAGAGCGGCGCATCGTGCACATTTCCTCGGGACTCGGGCGCAATCCGATGGCAGGATCTGCCGCCTACTGTGCCAGCAAGGCAGCACTCGACATGCATGCCCGCGTGGTAAAAACCGAGCAGGCGCAGCGCGCAAATCCGGCGCGCATCGTCTCGCTCGCCCCGGGCGTAATCGACACCGACATGCAGGGCGAGCTGCGTGAGAAGGACCCCGCTGCGCTACCGACCGTGCAACGTTTCCTGGATCTCAAGAGCCGCGGTGAGCTGGCAAGCGCTGCAGTCACCGCGCAATACATTCTTGCCTATGTGGCGCGCCCCGACTTCGGCACCACCGAAATCGACGATATACGCAACTACCCGAACGGGTAATCGAAAGCAGCCCAGCCATGAGCGATACCCCCGAGAACGCCCAGGAGAGTAACCACATCATCGCCGAGCGCCGCGCCAAGCTGGCGCAATTGCGGGTGGCGGGCGTCGCCTATCCGAATGACTTCCGGCCCAATGCGCAGGCGCGGCAATTGCACGAACAGCACGGAGCCAGTGAAGTCGAGCAACTCGAGGCCGCGGGCATCGAAGTGCTGGTTGCCGGTCGCATGATGCTAAAGCGCGTAATGGGTCGAGCCAGCTTTGCGACCATCCAGGACGCCACCGATCGCATCCAGCTGTGGATCACCAAGGATCTGATCGGCGAGGAGCTGTACGCCGCCTTCAAGCATTGGGATCTGGGCGACATCGTCGGTGCCCGCGGCCTGGTATTCAAGACTCACAAGGGTGAATTGTCGATCAAGGTCACCGAGCTGCGCCTGCTCGCCAAGTCGCTGCGCCCCTTGCCCGACAAGTTTCATGGCATCGCCGATCAGGAGCTGAAGTACCGGCAGCGCTACGTCGATCTGATCGTCGACGAGGGCTCGCGCAAGACCTTCGTGACCCGCTCGCGCGCCATCGCTGCGGTGCGCGCCTTCATGGATAGCCACGGATTTCTCGAGGTTGAGACGCCGATGCTGCAGGCGATTCCTGGCGGTGCGGCCGCCAAGCCCTTCGTCACCCATCACAATGCGCTCGACATGGCGATGTACCTGCGCATCGCGCCCGAGCTCTACTTAAAACGTCTGGTGGTGGGCGGCTTTGAGCGGGTGTTCGAGATCAATCGCAATTTCCGCAATGAAGGCATGTCGCCGCGCCACAATCCCGAGTTCACGATGCTCGAGTTTTATGCGGCTTACACGGACTACCGCTGGCTGATGGACTTCACCGAGCAGCTTTTGCGCCACGCGGCCCTCGCCGTGCTGGGTTCGGCCGTCATCAGCTACCAGGGTCGCGCGCTCGATCTGGCGCAGCCCTTCGCGCGCCTGACCATCACGGGGGCCATCAGAAAATATTTCCCGCATTACAGCGAGGCCGATCTGAACGACGCCGCTTTTGTGCGCGCCGAGCTGGGCAATCACTACCACGTCGACACCACCAAGGGGCCGCTCGCCCATGCTGGCCTGGGCGCCCTGCAACTCGCGCTCTTCGAGGAAACAGCCGAGTCGCTGCTCTGGGAGCCGACTTTCATCATCGATTACCCAGTCGAGGTTTCACCGCTGGCGCGGGCTTCCGATGCACGTCCTGGCATCACCGAGCGCTTCGAATTGTTCATCGTTGGTCGCGAAATCGCCAACGCCTTCTCGGAACTGAACGACCCCGAAGATCAGGCCGAGCGCTTTAGAAAGCAGGTCGAAGCCAAGGATGCCGGGGACGAGGAAGCCATGTACTACGACGCCGACTACGTGCGTGCGCTGGAGTACGGCATGCCCCCTACAGGTGGCTGCGGCATCGGCATCGATCGGCTCATCATGTTGCTGACCGACTCCGCCAATATCCGCGACGTGATCCTGTTCCCGCATATGCGCGCCGAGGACTAGCGCGACATCGTGGATAGCTCAGGGGTGTACCTCGCGCCCTCGCTTGACGGCAGTCTCGCGGCCTACTCGCCACGCTACGGCGAGCATTTCCACAATCGCAATGGCGCGCAGAGCCAGGCCGAGCATGTCTTTCTGCGCGGCAGTCAGACTGATCTCCACGCCGCACCTGCGGTGCTTGAGATCGGCTTTGGGTTTGGCCTGAATTTCCTGACAACGCTTCTAGACGCTCACCGTCGTGGCGTGGCGCTCGTCTACCGCGCCTTCGAGATCGACCCGCAGCCGCGCCACCTTCTCATGGAATTCGCGCAAGACCATGCGGCGGCGCGCCATCCGGCGTGGGAGATGCTGATGACGCTCTGGCCCGAGACTGGTGCGACGATGGGCGTGCCGGCAGTCGCGCTGCAGGTGGCTGCTTGCGAGCTCAGGGTGGACTTTGGCGATGCGACAACGGCCCCATTACCTGAGGATTTTGCGTCGGCGATTTATCTTGACGGCTTCTCGCCAAAGAGCAACCCGGAACTCTGGTCGATGGATTTCATCGCCCGGCTCGCTGGTGCCCTGCGCCCGGAAGGCGCACTTGTCACCTATAGCGCCGCGGGCGCGGTGCGCCGTGCACTGGGTGCTGCGGGCCTTGCCGTCGAGCGGCTGCCGGGGGTTGCCGGCAAACGCGAATTTCTGCGTGCCCGCGCATTGGCAAGGCCACCCTCGCGAATCCCCGCGCCATGAGCGGGATACGCTCCTGCGATGTCCTCATCATTGGCGGGGGAATCGCCGGACTCGCTGCCGCCTACTTTGCTCACACCCGCGGTCGCGCCGTAACCCTCATCGACGCCGGAATCGATCAGGCCAGCAGGGTGCCGACGGCCCTCATCAATCCCATGCGCGGCTATCGCGGGCGGGTTTCGGCACGCGATAGCATGGGCGCCGCCTTCACGCTCGATCTCCTTGAGAAATTCTGTGCCGACGGCCACCCTATCGCGCACGCGCGCGGGGTGTGGCGCCCCACACCGGATGCGAGCACGGAAGCTGAGTGGCGCGGCACGCTTGACGCATCGATCGCGCACAGCTGGCACAGCGCCTCCGAACTTCCCGAAGTTCTGGCGGGGAACTGGCATAGCGCGCTATTTCTGCCCAGAGCAGGCTGGCTCGAGACCGCCCCCTTGCTTTGCGCGCTTGAATCCGAAGCCCGGATGGAAAGAATCGAGGCACAGGTCGAGATGATCGACCCCCTCAAGTCTGTCGTCACGCTTGGCGATGGGACTCGACTCTCGGCCGGCACACTCCTTTGGTGTGGGGGAGCATATGGTGCATCGCGAATCGCGCTGCGCGCGCGCTATCGACCGGGCTCTGTGCTTACCACCGATCGGCGCATCGCCGACACCGCGCTGTCTTACGGTATCTATACCGCACCACACGGCAGCTCCAGTGTCATCGGACCGTCCACCGAAGCGATGTTCGCGAGCTATCCGGGTGCCTTGGCGGATGGGGTCGCCCAGAGCGCCCTCATCGAGCGTGCCCGCGCCATGTTTTGCATCGACTTTGCGGTGCGATCGAGCTGGCGCGGGGTGCGCCTCGAGGAAATCGAACTGCCAGCGGGCCTTGCCAGCCTCACCTGTCTGGGCTCGCGAGGATATCTCCTGGCACCCTTACTGGCGCGTGACTGGGCGCAGCAGCTGCCTTAGCAGGGCGCGTTAAGCAGTCTTGCCGACCTTGCCCGGCATATAGCGCTCAAGATCGGGCAGGAAGATCGCGAGTAAACCCAGTAGCGGCAGATAGGCAACCATGTGATAGACGGCAACCAGACTGGTCGCATCGGCAACCCGGCCGAGCAGAGCAGCCCCGAGACCTGCCATGCCGAAGGCGAGCCCGAAGAACAGACCCGAAATCGTGCCGACCCGCCCGGGAATCAGCTCCTGGGCGTACACGAGGATGGCCGAAAAAGCGGACGAAATAATCAGGCCAATGAATACCGTCAGCACCACCGTCCAGGGGAGACTTGCATAGGGCAGTGCGAGGGTGAACGGTGCCACCCCGAGAATCGAGCCCCAGATCACGTACTTGCGCCCGATACGGTCGCCAATCGGCCCACCGGCGAGCGTACCAACGGCTGCCGCACCGAGAAAGAAAAACAGATAGATCTGCGCCTGCTGCACCGGCACGGCAAATCGCTCGATCAGATAGAAGGTATAGAAGGACGAGAGGCTTGCGAGATACACGTACTTCGAGAAGACCAGCAGCAAAAGCACAATCATCGCCGTGATCACGGTGCGACGCGGCACTGCCACGTGGGTCGGCAGAGCTGCGCGCGCCTTCAGGGCCACCCGATGGCTGCGATACCAGGCAGCAACCCGCGAGAGCACGATCATCGCGAGCAGTGCAGCACTGGCAAACCAGGCGAAACTCCTGAGTCCATTGGGGTAGATGATCCCCGCAACGAGCAGCGGCCCGACGGCCGCGCCACTATTGCCGCCAACCTGGAAGATCGATTGTGCAAGGCCGTGCTGGCCTCCGGATGCAAGGCGGGCCACGCGCGAGGACTCGGGATGGAAAATGGATGAGCCCGTGCCAACCAGCGCCGCTGCGCACAGCAGCGAGCCAAAATTGGGGGCAAACGCGAAGGCAATGATCCCCGAAAGCGTGAAACCCATGCCAACCACAACCGAGTAAGGACGCGGGTGGCGGTCGGTATAGATACCGACCACTGGTTGCAGGAGCGACGCCGTCATCTGGTAGGCGAGCGTGATCAATCCGATCTGACCGAAGCTCAAACTGAATTCGCTCTTTAAGAGTGGATAGAGCGCGATCACGACCGACTGGATCATGTCGTTCAGAAAGTGCGAGAACGAGAGGGCTCCGAGGACGCCAAAGCGCGTGGCTTCATCGCGAGGCAGGGAGACACCAGAAAGCGTTGCGTTGGATTCGGAACTCATGGCGATCGTCTGAAAGGAGCGCGGCAAGAAGGGGCAAGCCGCTTCGCGCGCGAAGCTTCTATTTTACGCCGCACCCCGAAGCTTCAGCGGATACCCGTGTGTCATTGGGGGATTAGTGATGTAGCGCCAGCATTTGCGCGCCAGACCCAATGAGCAAATGTCTTAGCCTGCCTTGCGCGGCGCCGCCCCGGGTCCCGGTACCTCGGCGACAAGAATGCGATCGCCACCGGCCTGGCGCGCTTCCTGCACAGCACGGCCGGCCCGAGAAACAAAAGTCGCGCCGTTCTCGTCGCCGGCGGCGGTGATGCCAACGCTCAGCGTCACCAGTCCGGCAATCGGAGAGTCGCGGTGCGGCATGGCTTGCGCGGCAAGTTTTGCGCGCACCTCGTCGGCGGTGCGTCTGGCGTCGTCGATGCCCGCGTTGGAGAGCAGAATCGCGAACTCGGCGCCATCCATGCGCGCCACAAGACTGCCCGCGCGACCGGCGACGGCCTGCAATACTCCGGCCACGCTACGCAATACCTTGTCGCCGTGCAGCTGACCATGGCGATCGTTGTACTCCTTGAAATAGTCGACCGCGACCATGATCAGAGCCAGCGGGGTGCGCTGGCTGGCGCGCGTCTGCATCTCGTTGGCAAGGCGTTGCTCAAAGGCGCGACGATTGGCGATTCTTGTCAGCGGATCGGCAAGCGACAGGCCTTCGAGGGCCACCATCTGCTTGTGGATCACATTGAGCAGGCGATTGACCGTCTCGCCCAGAACCGCGATCTCGTCCTTGCCGGCAGGCACATCGATATGTTCAGGCCAGTCCTTGCCCGATGCAGGGATGTCGCGCAGCTGCTCCTGCAGCGAGTGCAGCCGGCGCACCAGGAGAAAATGCACTCCGGCGAGAAGCACAAGACCGGTCAGGGCAACGCTGATCAAGAGCACCCAGACGACCTTGGCACTGATTTCCTTGCCGTTGTCTTCGACGTCGCGCGGCACGCGGATCTTGTAGGAAAGCACCGGGCGACCCGTGAAGTCGAGCACCCTTCCTGTCAAGAGGTGCTGCTCGGTGGCGTCAAGCTGCACTGCCTCGAAGTCAACCTTCGGATGAAAAGTGACCGGCGCGACCTTGCCGGGGGGCGGCAGCACTACCGCGCCAATCACAAGATTGATGCCGCTCTGCTCGCGGATCTGTCCGATCAGATCGTCGTCAAGAAAGCGCCCGGTAACGAGCGTCCCGGGACTGCGTCCGCCCTGGTCGGTGCGGTGGATGGGCTGCCAACACATCAGTAGCGGACCAAGCGGCGAGGCATGCAGACCGCAGGCGCGCGCCGCTTCAGGCTGGATCAGTGCGTTCTGCACCGAATAGATGGGCTCATCGAATGGCGAGCCATCGGCGGTCGACTGCAGACCGACCGCCGCCTGTACGGCCCGAAAGAAGCGGCGCTGATGATCGGCATCGAGGATTTCGACGAAGGTGATTTTCGCGCTGGTTAGTGCTCCCGGTCCGATGTCTTCTTCCGAGAACTTCGGGTCGAGCGTGGTGGCGAACTTGTACATGCCATCCCAGTTCGCCCAGTCGGTGTTCAACTCGTTCAGGTGCTCGAGTTCGGCGGCGAGATTGCGGCTGAACTGGTCATTGAGCTGGCGCGCCTCATAGCGCTCGATCTTGTCAAAGCCCTTGCTGAGGTCGCTGCGCAAAAGCAGCGTGCCGAGCGTCGCGACCACGACAAAGCCGAGTAGACACAGAGAAAAGATCTTCGCCCGCAGTCCCATATCGATTCCCTCTACGAGTCAGCCCACTCCCAGCTGCTGCGCTACCGGTCGACGCATGCCGACCGGGAATCTCAACCGCCTGCAGTGGGGGCAAGGCGGCAGTCAGGCACTCTGGCCACTCTACGGCGGCACCAAGGCTCGTTGATTGTATACGACGGCTTTGGCTCATCAGCGGCGATGTGTCGGGCTTTGGTGTCACCACAACTTCCCCGCTAAATGCGCGTTGACAGTTGCTGGCCAGGCAAGCCGGCGAGCGGGTCGCAAGACAGCCCCGGTAGACGCTGCGCGTGCGGCCGGAGCACAATACAAGGCCCGCGCTCGGCGCTGGTCTCTCCTCCGGCGGGCACGAGGGAGCGCTCGCTTTTGGTGCACGAAAGGATGACCAGTCCCATGGCAAGGCTCGAGTCCGTCCATCCGGTGCTGATGTGCCGGGATGTAGCAGCATCCGTGGGGTTTTTTGAGCGCCTTGGCTTTGTAGCGATTTTCCAGGACGATAGCAAGGCTCCACGATACGCCGCACTCGAGCGGGATTCGGTGCAGATCCACTTGCAGTGGGCTGACGCAAGCCAGTGGGCCCATCCGGTCGATCGACCTGCCTATCGATTTGTCGTCAGCGACGTCGACGCGCTGTATGGCGACTTCGAATCACGGCAGGCGCTCGACCGCCCTTCGGACGAGACTCGAAGTCCGTGGCATCGACCGGGCGACACGCCCTGGGGCACCCGGGAGTTTCACCTTCGTGATCCGGATGGCAACGGTCTGCATTTCTATCGGGCGCTCTGACCCTCATCGTCAGACAGCAATACGCCATCCGGGAGTCGATTCGCACGGCTCATCCTTGATTGCACTGCCTCCGTCGCTTTACCCGCGCGCTCCATTGAGCACCCAGGGAGAATGCCCAGCGTTCTTATCCCGATCGCCGGCGGCGAGCGGACCGCGTGCGCCTAAGGGCCCCAATATTTTTTCAGGAGAGTCGGTTTGAAAGTTTACCTACGCAAGTTAGTGCCGATCGCCTTACTCGTCGCCGCGCAACAGGCCGGGGCAATCGGGGCTGGGCAGGGACAGGCAAATTGGGTCGGCACCTGGACGGCTGCGCCGCAAGCTTTCGTGCCGGGCGCACTTGCCACCTACGACAAGCAGACCTTGCGGCTGATAGTGCACGGCAGTATCGCCGGTAAACAGCTTCGCATTCGCATCTCCAACCTGTATGGGGAGCAGGCCCTGCAGATCGGGGCGGCACACATCGCGCTGCGCGACCAGGGTGCCGATATTCAGGCCGGCACCGATCGGGAACTACTGTTTCAGGGACGCAAGGAGGTCAGGCTTGCTGCGGGCAGCGAGCTCTTCAGTGACGCGGTGGCGCTCGATGTTCCTGCCGGCGCAGATCTGGCGGTAAGTATCTATCTGCCCTCTCCCGTCCGCGCGACTACTTCGCATCTGCTTGCGATGCAGACCAGCTATGTTTCAAAGCCGGGAGCTGATTTTGGTGCCGCAACGAAATTTCCGGTTGGTAAGACCCTCCAATCGTGGCCGTTTCTGACCGGCGTGGAAGTCGCGGCACCCTCCGGGACGGCGGCTCTGGTGGTGCTGGGCGACTCCCAGATAGACGGTGACGGTTCCACCACCGACAGCAACCATCGCTGGCCGGATCGATTGGCCGAGCGCTTCAGACAGGCTGGCGCGCCTTACGATGGGATCGCTGTATTGAACAAGGGCCTCGTGGGCAACCGGCTCTTGCATGGAAGCCCACCTCTTCCAAGTCCTTTTGGCCAGGCGCTCGGGCCCGCCGCCGAAAAGCGCTTCGAGTCTGAAGTACTCAAGGAAGACAATGTGCGCTACGTCGTGCTCGGGATCGGAATGAACGATCTCGGTCTGCCCGGGGTAATTGCACCACGCTCGGAACTGGTTGGGGCATCGAGCCTGATCGCCAGCTATAAGAGGCTGGCCGCTGCAGCACACCAGCATGGGCTGAAGATCTTTGTCTGCACCCTGGGTCCGTCCGAAGGCGCCGATGCGCTTGGCCCCGGCTATTACAGTGACAGCAAAGATTCGATTCGACAGGCGGTAAATGCCTGGATGCGAGAATCGAGCGACTTTGACGGCTTGATCGATCTGGATCAACTGCTGCGTGATCCTGATCATCCCTCGCGTCTACTGGCGCGCTACGATAGCGGTGACCACCTGCACCCGAACGATGTCGGCTATGCTGCGGTCGCGGTCGCTATTCCCCTGAAATGGTTCGCATCCTGATCCCGCGACAGTCAAACGCGTGCTGGCACGACCGAACCACGCGACGGGCACGGGACATTGGTGCGAATCTCTGGCACGATTCGCGGATATCTCGATAGCAGCCATGAGGAGAATGCGATGATGGACCGCAGCGGTATCAGATCGACTTCGCCGGTTCGCACCGGCTCCGCTTGGATGCTAGGCGCGCTCTTGGCCGCGCTCACCAATCCTGCGATCACTCTGGCAGCAGCCCCTTCCTATCCGGCCGCGGCACCGATCGAGCAGTACCGCATGGCCAGTCCGTCCGACGAGATCGTATTGGCGCGCAGCGCAGCGCCACCTGCGATATCGAAGGACGCCGAGGTGCTGGTGCTCGGGAGTGCCGGCTACGAGACCGCAGTCAAGGGCAAGAACGGATTTGTGTGCATCGTCGAGCGCTCGTGGGCGAGCGATTTCGATGACCCGGAGTTCTGGAACCCCAAGGAAAGGTCGCCAAACTGCTTTAATCCGGCAGCGGTTCGTACGGTTCTTCCGACCTACCTCGAGAGAACCAAGTGGGTTCTCGCCGGGACAGCAAAAGCCGAGATGGTCAAGCGCACCCAGACTGCGATCGCGTCCGGTCAGATCCCGGCGCCGGAGATCGGCGCGATGTGCTACATGATGTCCAAGGATGGTTACCTCGGCGATGCTGCGGGTGGCCACTGGCATCCGCACCTGATGTTCTTTCTGCCGCGCAGCGCGGGCAATCCGCCCGACTGGGGTGCCAACCTGCCCGGTTCTCCCGTACTGGGTGGTGATCCCGGCCTCGACCCGGCGGCGATTTATTTCGTTCCGGTCGCCAAATGGTCTGATGGCACGGCCGGCTCGTAGAACGCAGGACACGAGCGGTCTGGGTGGCACTGGCGGGTTCACCCCGGGCGAGCCGGCGCGACCTTTTGCAGGAGCTCGATAAAA
>CAJCHO010000037.1 GCA_903970145.1 Mycobacteriaceae bacterium
ACCGGTCAAGACCGCCCCCGCAGCACAAAGACCTCCGTCTCAAGCCACTGTCGACAATCCCCTTCATGAGGCGGTCATGCGCAGCCCGCTTGCGCTCTACGTCCAGCGATTCGTGCCGCTGGACAAGGGCAACCGGCAGAAACGTTATGAATTATTGTGGGAGTTCAAGGATGCGGCGTCCGCCCGATCCCTGGCGGAGTTGAAGAGGAACAGACCCGATGACAAACCATCGTCGGTCGTGGACCGCCGCGTATTCGACGAGTTGCTGGCCTGGCTCAAGCAACATCCGCAAGTCGGCCAGGATAGGAATACGACGCTGACGATCAAGCTATCGAGATCGGCTCTCTATGACCCGGACTTCGTCCCGTTCGTGGCGCGCAGCCTGCAAAAGAGCGGCGTGCCGAAGGGTATGATCGGTTTCGAAATTCCTGCCGTGACGCCCCGTAAGTCGGTGGCCGCAATCACCAAACTGGCGCTGCTCTTGCGCCAGACCGGCTGCTTCCTGGCGCTGGATAATTTCTCGCTGCGTACCGAAGCCTTCAATTCCCTGCATCTGCCCGGCGTTGCGCTCATCAAGCTCTCGCACGAAGTGACGGTGAAAATGCAGCGCGACAAGCTGGCGCGCGCCGGCATTTCGGCAATGACGCAGATGGCGCGAGTGCTGGGTATTCAAGTGGTGGCAAAACGCACCAAGCTCGCCGCGGATCTGGTGCGGCTGTCGTCCTTCAGAGTGGACTTCGTCCAGTCCGAATCGATATCGCCGGCCCTGCCGATTGCGGCGTTGGCGAATCGACGCTCGCCCAGCGCCATCGTGGCGGGGAGCCATGCCCCGGTGCCGACGGCGAAAGCAACATAAGGTCGCCGGCATCTTGGGTGCGCGTCAAGAGCGGCGCGCGATTGACCTGAGAAAGTCCTGGAATGGCCCCATCGCGGACTGATCGTCGAATAACACCGGACGGCGCCGCTCAATCTCCTGCCGGATGTGCGTTCGATAACCGCGATCAGACACCAATCGGGCGACGAGGCTCACATATTCGGCCTTGGTCTGGGCGATCAACTCGGGTAATCCGATGCGTCGCAAGACCCCGCTCGCCAGACGCCCCCGCAGGAACCGCCCCTCACGCGTCACCAGCGGCAGACCACACTCCATCGCTTGAACCGCTGTGTTGTAGCCGGAAAATCCGATGGTATCGAGCAACACATCCGCGCGCCTCAGCAGAGAATGAAACTCGCTGAAACTCAGCCAGCGGACGAAGCGTACGTGGTCCTTCGCATCAAGACCGGCGGCCTGGAATTCTTTGGTGATCCTCGTCTGCAGCAGGTCTGCAAGGGCCGCACTGGCGCCCCTGAAGAAGACCAGCTGAGCACCGGGGACCGCTCGCGCTATGTTCGCAAAGACATGGTCGTTCACGGGTTGGTACTTATACGGGGTTCCCGGACAGACCAGAATCGGTCTGGCAGGATCGAGATGCATCGAAGCCAGCGCGGGTTCGACGTTTGGAACTGACAGTGCATCCATGCGGTTGCCGAGATGAGGCAGAAGCACGAGCTGTTCCGAATATTGGTCCTGTGCATCCGCCGGCTCGAAGCAGTCGGCGGACAGATAGTAATCAAGGGTCGGCAAGCCGGAGGTATCGGGATGACCCCATGTATTGACCTGGACCGGCGCCAGGCGAAGGCTGGCAAGCTTCAGGGTCAAGGGGTCGAGACCCACGGCGGGATACAGCAGGATTTCGCAATTCTGTCCGCGAATCTCCGCGACCCACTGCGACACGCTCTTTGGGCCGTCGAAGAAGAGGTCCGATTTGGAGCGCGCCCAAGTGGTCTCGGGATCTTCCTCGGCGGCCAGAGAGAAGATGACGATCTCAAACTGGGTCCGATCGAAAGACTTGAGCCAGCCCTTGATCAACGCCAGCCAAACCGAGTGCATCCGGATATCGGCTGAGACGATTCCCAGCCGGATTCGCTTTTCCGTGGGTCTCAAGAGCGGTGGCGCGGGCTCGCGTTCGAGGAAGCGTTGCATCGCCATTGCACACACCTGGCCATACTGCTTCAGCAGCGCCAGGTTGCTCTCCTCTTGATAGGCCAGGAAAAAAGGTTGTAGCTCGCCCACGAATAGGTCCCCACCCGCATCGCTCTTCGACCACCAATCCTGGAACTTGGCAAGCTCGTTCGCGAATCCGGCACGGCCTCTGGGATCCTCGCTGCCCTTGGCGGCAAAGGCGGGTGCCCACAACATGACGCGCGCCCAGCGCGCCTTCACATTGCCGGCATTGAGTTCAATCGCCTTCTCGAAGCTCGCCACGGCGCGATCGAGCTGTGCGCTCATCCAATAACAGAATCCCATGCTGCAATGAAAATCCGAGACTTTGGGCTCGAGCACAATTGCCTTTTCGAAACTCGCCTGCGCGAGCTCGAGGCTTTTTCCGGAGGGGTCATCGGCCTCCATGTAGGCATTTCCGAGACAGACGTACGATGCGGCCGAGGCAGGATTCAGCGATGTGGCGAGCTTGAATTGCTCGACGGCTTGCGCATTCCTCGCCGTTTTCATGAGCACCACGCCCAGTTGGTGGTACGGACCATAATGCTGCGGGGTCAGTTCTATCTCCCGCCGGTAGGAAGCTTCCGCCTCCTCGAGTTGCCCGGCCTCGAACAGAAGCAGCGACAAGCGCTGCTGCGCGCTGAGCAATCCCGGGTCCAAGTTGAGCGCGCGCCTGCAACTTGCGATCGCCAACGCTTTCTCGCCCGCACGCGCATAGATCTCGCTGCGAAAAAAGTGCAACTCGGATGAATTGGGAAGCAGAACCAAGCTCTCATCGCAAACCCGCGCCGCCTCACCGAACTGCTGGGAATCGAACAACGTGGCGACCAACTGGCGGCGCGCGAACTCGAAGTCCGGGCGCAGACCAACCGCCTTTCTCAGGTGTACAAGTTCAAGGTCTCGAGATCCGGTCGCTTGAAGGATGGTTGCCAGCAGATAGTGGCCATCGGCGTCCTCGGGGCCAACGCGTACCGCCCGTTCGAGGACTGCGCGCGCTTCATCGATCCGGCCTTGCTCCCTGAGGACGAAACCCAGATTGACGAGCGCCCGTGGATACTGCGCGTCGGATTCCAGCACCTGGCGATAGCAGCGCTCGGCGTCGGCATAACGGCCTGCCTTCACATGCACGTCGCCCTGACTCTTCGCGGTCTGGGGGGGAGGCCGTGCTGCAGCGGATTCCGCGGCAGGTGCCGTCGCAAGAGTTCCCGCGACAGGTCCCGTTCCACGGGTGGCCTCGGGACGTAAATTCGCATGGCTTGCCGCGCTGCCGGTTGGCGCCGGGGGCGGCACGTCGGAGGTCTTCTTCTTTAGCCAGTTGAACATGGGGCCAAAGCATACATCCGGAGCAGGTGAGCGCGTGTGCGGTACGCCCACATTTATTCGCGGCAAGCGCCGGCGGCAAATATACTAGGTTGTAGCAACCGCACTCCGCATGGGTTGATGCCAAGTATCAAACCAAACCAAACCACACCTGACCAAACCAAACCAAGACAAACCGAAGTGAAGGAAGCCTTTTACCTGACCCTGTCCTGCGATAACTGCCCCGGCATCGTGGCGGCGGTCGCGGCTTGCCTGTTCCAGGCAGGTGGTGACATTCTCGAAGCGCAGCAGTTCGACGATCTGGCCGCGGGACGCTTCTTCATGCGCGTCGAATTTGCCGTGGACACGGATGATGCGGGCGTCGCATCGTTGCGTGAGCGCTTTGCCCCCATCGCAGAAAAGTATGCCATGCACTGGCGCCTGCGCTCGCGCGCGCATCGGCAACGGGTCTTGATCCTGGTGTCGAAATTCGATCATTGTCTGGCCGATTTGCTGTATCGCTGGCGCATCGGCGAACTACCGATGGAGGTGGTGGCCATCGTTTCGAATCATCCGAAGGAAGCGCTCAATCTGACGCTGGTGGGTGATGTACCGTATCACCATTTCCCGGTCACGACGGCGACGAAGGCAGCGCAGGAGGCACAGATCAAGCGGGTGATTGCCGATACCGCGCCGGACTTGATCGTGCTCGCGCGCTACATGCAAATACTCTCGGACGACATGTCTGCCGCTGTGGCGGGCCGTTGCATCAATATTCACCATTCGTTCCTGCCCGGCTTCAAGGGCGCCAAACCGTACACACAGGCCTTCGAGCGTGGCGTGAAGATGATCGGAGCCACTGCGCACTATGTGACGGCGGATCTCGATGAGGGTCCCATCATCGTTCAAGACACCGAACCGGTGAGCCACACCGACACTCCCGATACGCTGGCGCGCAAAGGCCGCGATATCGAGCGGCGCGTGCTGGCGCGCGCCGTGCTGTATCACCTTGAGGACCGGGTGCTCTTGAACGCGCGCAAGACGGTGGTGTTTCGCGATTGAGCGCGCTTTAACTTAATGTCGCGCATTCAGACGTGCGGGCGCGGCGCGTCGCAAATGCGAAATGTTTCGTCGACTTCAATTTGGCGCCGATCCATCTTATCCAATGGGAGCGGCGGCCGGTCACGCCCGGCGCTGCGGCTCAGAGCTCCCCGCGAGATTCAACAGATACCTTGAGAGCCGCCGACTCACCAGCCCTCGCTGCCAGGTTCTCCTTTGAAGGGACCGGTAAGTTCGGGCGTGATCCAGCCGCCGTAAAACCCACCGGGCTGCGGCAACACTTCGGCGCCGTCGACCCGACAGTCGAGGTCAGTAGGATAAAAGGCGATGCATTTGGCCAGCGCCTCCGCGCCGGCCAGTGGCGAAGGGTAGCTCCAGGCGACATTGGCCAGCCGGCGTTCGCCGTCAACCAACGACCAATACTGCGCGGGTCCCTTCCACTCGCAGAACGATGATCCGGACGCCCGGATCAATAGAGACTGCGCGACATCCTCCAGCGGCAGATAGAAACTCGGTGGGTGCGAGGTTTCGAGCACACGGATGGCCCGGCGGGTACGCGCCACTTCGGCGGTTCCCCAGC
>CAJCHO010000038.1 GCA_903970145.1 Mycobacteriaceae bacterium
ACGGCATTGACGTTGGCCCCGGCACCCATGGTGAAGAAATGGTGCAGCCAGACGGTGAACGCCAGCACGCAGATGCCCATGGTTGCCGCAACCATCGACCGGTAGCCGAACAGCGCTCTGCTCGAGAAGGTCGCGATCACCTCGGAAAAGATGCCGAACGCCGGCAGGATGAGGATGTAGACCTCGGGATGGCCCCAGGCCCAGATGAGGTTCATGAACATCATCACGTTACCGCCCGCCTCATTCGTGAAGAAATGAAAGCCCAGATAGCGATCCAGCAGCAGCATCGCGAAGGTGGCGGTAAGAATCGGAAAGGCCGCCACGATCAGAAGGTTCGAGGCGAGGGTTGTCCAGCAGAACATCGGCATGCGCAGATAGTCCATGCCCGGCGCGCGCACCTTGAGGACCGTCGTCACGAGATTGATCCCGGAGAGGAGTGTCCCGACCCCCGATATCTGCAGCGCCCACAGGTAGTAGTCGACGCCGACACCCGGCGAGTAGGCGAGTTCGGATAGGGGCGGGTAGGGCAGCCATCCGGTGCGCGCGAACTCTCCGATGAATAGCGAGATATTCACCAGAAGCGCGCCGGTGGAGGTCAGCCAGAAGCCAACCGAATTCAGGGTTGGAAACGCGACATCGCGGGTCCCGAGCTGCAGCGGCACCACGAAATTCATCAGGCCAATCACGAACGGCATGGCCACGAAGAAGATCATCATCGTGCCGTGGGCCGAAAAGATCTGGTCGTAGTGCTCGGGAGGCAGATAACCCTCGCTGTGCAGCGCGAGTGCTTGCTGCGAGCGCATCATGAGCGCATCCGTGAAGCCGCGGATCAGCATCACGAGGGCAAGCAGCACATACATCACGCCGATGCGCTTGTGGTCTACGCTTGAGAGCCATTCACGCCAGATATAGGGCAGGTGGCCTTTCGCAATGATCCATACCAGCACGCCCGTCATCGCGAGCGCGACGACGGCCGAGGCGATCATGATGATCGGCTGGTCAAAGGGAATCGCCGACCAGGTCAGTTTGCCGAACATCCTAGTGCTCCATGGGAATCGGACGTGCCGGGGCGGCGGGTACCACGTCCGGACCCGGGCCCGGCGCCAGCTTCTGCGAGACAATCCGGGAAAAAAGATCGGCATCGATCTCGCCAAAAGTTGCGGGCGCCAGCTTCGCGCTTTGTTTGGCCAGCTCCGTGTAGGCGGCGTCGTTAAGAGTCGGGCCTTGACCTCGATTGCTGCGCGCCCATTCGGCAAACTCTTCGATCGGCACCACCCGCACCTCGAACTGCATGTCCGAGAATCCGTCGCCGCTAAAGTGCGACGAGAAGCCGTGGTAGCTGCCGGTCTTGCTTGCTTCGAGATTGAGCTGCGTGGTCATGCCGTTCATCGTATAGATCATGCTGCCCAGATCCGGGACAAAAAAAGCGTTCATCACGCTCGCTGAGGTGAGCGAGAAATGCAGCGGCACCCCGGCCGGCACGACCAGCTGATTCACGGTAGCGACATGCTGATCCGGGTAGATGAAGAGCCACTTCCAGTCGAGCGAGACGACTTCGATGGGCACTTCAGTGGCGGGAGTGCCAAGCGGATTGGCCGGATCCAGTTCATGAGACCCGATCCAAGTCACGCCACCGAGGAGGATAATAACCATGGCCGGTATCGACCAGACCACCAGTTCCAACTGTCCCGAGAATGACCAGTCGGGTAGGTAGCGAGAGCGCTTGTTGGAGGCGCGGAACCACCAGGCGAATCCGAGGGTGGCCGCGATGGTTGGAATCACGATCGCCAGCATGATCGCGAGCGAGTCGATCAGGATCGTGCGTTCGGCGACTCCAATCGGACCCTTCGGTTCAAGAATGGGCGAGCCGCATCCGCACAAGACCATCGCCAGGCCTGCGGCCACGCCGAGGCGGACCAGAACTTGCGCCCGGAAAGCAGATGGGGACCCCCGATGCATGCGGTTGATCCTTCGCCTAAGCGAGATTCGATGGTTAGACGGTAAACTGGCAGTCCGCGTGGTTTTCAGGGCCGGCAAGCGAGGCACCCCGATCCCGCGGATCCGGAACCGATGATACCAGTCGTTGGGGTGCGCGCTGCGCGATCGTGAGTCGATCCACGAGACGCTCCTGAGACCCTGAATTGCTTTTGTGAACGATATTTGTCCAATGGAACTCAATCATGAGCTACGTTAATACCCAACTTCTCATTGCCAACCAGTGGCAGGACGCGGCGGACGGCCGCACCATCGCAGTCTTCAATCCGGCCACCGGCAAAGAAATCGGCCGCGTCGCCCACGCTGGCATAGCCGATCTCGACCGCGCTCTGGCGGCCGCCCAGAAGGGTTTCGAGGCCTGGCGCGACACGAGCGCCTTCGAGCGCGCCAAGACCATGCGCCGCGCCGCAGCGCTCTTGCGCGAGCGCGCCGGCGAGATCGCGACGCTACTCACCCAGGAACAGGGCAAGCCGCTCGTCGAAGCCAAGGGCGAGGTATTGGCGGCTGGTGACATCATCGACTGGTTTGCCGACGAGGGAATGCGCGTCTATGGCCGCGTCGTCCCGTCGCGTAGTTTTGCGACAACGCAGACGGTCCTGAAGAGTCCCGTCGGACCCGTGGCGGCGTTCACGCCCTGGAATTTTCCGATCAACCAAGTGGTGCGCAAGGCAGGTGCGGCGCTCGCGACCGGCTGCTCGATTCTTGTCAAGGCTGCCGAAGAGACCCCGGCAGCGCCGGCGGCACTGATCAAGGCTTTCGTCGACGCGGGTGTTCCTCCCGGCACGGTCGGCCTTGTGTACGGCAGTCCGGCGGAGATCTCGAACTACCTGATCCCGCACCCGATCATCCGCAAGATCACTTTCACCGGCTCAACCGTTGTCGGCAAGCAGCTCGCCGCTCTGGCAGGTGCGCACATGAAGCGCGTCACGATGGAGTTGGGCGGTCACGCGCCTGTGATCGTTGCCGAAGACGCCGATCTGGCACTCGCCGTAAAGGTTTCGGCAGCCACCAAGTTTCGCAATGCCGGCCAGGTCTGCATTTCGCCCACGCGCTTTCTGGTGCACGAGAGCGTACGCACGGAATTTGCGGCGGCGCTGGCAAAGCACGCCAAAGCGATGATCGTTGGCGATGGACTGGCCGAAGGCACCCAGATGGGACCCCTTGCCAATCCGCGGCGCCTGACCGCCATGGCCGAGTTCACGCGTGACGCCGTGGCACACGGGGCGACGGTCGCTGCGGGCGGTGAGCGCATTGGCGAAGTTGGCAATTTCTTTGCGCCAACCGTATTGACCGATGTGCCGCTTGATTCGAAGGTGTTCAACGACGAGCCCTTTGGTCCGGTTGCCGCGGTGCGCGGATTCAATACCCTCGAAGAAGCGATTACCGAAGCCAATCGACTGCCCTATGGTCTGGCGGGCTATGCGTTCACGCGTTCACTGAAAAATGCTCACCTGCTGGCGCAGCGCGTGGATGTGGGCATGCTCTGGGTGAACCAGCCTGCGCTGCCGTCTGCCGAGGTGCCTTTCGGAGGCTTGAAGGATTCCGGCTACGGCACCGAAGGCGGACCGGAGGCGCTCGAGGCCTACCTCAACACTCGCGCGATCGTCGTCTCTAACGTCTAGCGTGTCCGGGGGTTCGATCGCAACTTAAGGCGATCGAACCCCGGGATTGCGAGCCGCCTTGCCGGCAACCCGCTTTGCTTTGTCAGGAGGCGATTGACCCGCGAGCGTCGGCCTCGCGCAGGAGCATCGCCGAGAGGGCGCAGATTAATGCCGCGAGCGCGAACTGCGTTCTCGACACCCCGATCCCCCAGGGGAACCAGATTCCAGGAATGCCGAGTGCCGAGAGCTCTTCGGCAAAGAGCACAACCAGAACCAGCGCACCGGCAATCATTCGATCCGCGCGCCTCGTGGAACGCAGTGCAGCCAGCGCGATCGAGACGAGAATCGTCGCGCCAAGGCCCAGCCGGGCGAGCGTGCCCAGGGTGGCGATGATTCCCAGTAGCCAGTGATCGGCCGTTGCGCTTTCGCGAAGATACACAACGAAGCCCCCCGCGACGGCGAATATCCCTAAGAGCCCGAGCGCGGCCTTGCCCCACTTTGGCCTTCCCGCGTTCCACCAGGTGACAGCCCAGGCGACGAGCGCCAATGGACCGAGGACCGTCGTACGCAGGAATTCGTAGACTTCGAGGGATTCGAAATCCCACCACGCGTAGATTGCGTTGTTGGCGCGCAGCAGTGCGGTGGCGAGCAATGCCGTGCTGAGCCAGGCAAGCGCTGGCGTCCAGGCGCGGCGCAGGCCGATCAGAATTGCCGCACACAGGAGCGCCACGAGGCAGGCGGGCTCGATGGCGTCGACCACGAAACCCAGCACGGTTTGCTGCCATTGATAGCGATACAGGTAGTTGAGGGTGTCGCGCGTTCCGAGCGCGGGCGCAATGTGGATGCCACCGGATTCACCGGAATCATCCATCGCGAGGGCCGGCGTCCATACGCGGATGGCGACGACAAGTCGTGGTCCCAATGTGAGCCAGTCGGGCTCGATCGCGAACAACTTTGGCCTTACCGATCGCGCACGCGGCACATCCGAATCGATATCTGCGCTAGCCCCTGCGAGATGACCGTTGACGAAGATCGCGTAGTTGCCGTCGACCATTGGCGGGCCGAGAAACGCGAGCTGCCGCGTGTTCATCCCTGTCAGATCTATTTCGATGCGATACCAGGCGACGCCGACATAGCCCGCGTGGCCCTGTGAAGACCAGCCTGCTACATATCCTGAGAGTCCGACATCGCCATCGTGCGCCCCTTCCTCGGGGCGCAGGCTCAATGTCTGCCAGTCCGAGTCCGCGAACTCCGGATCGGCAAAGCGGCGGTCATCACCCACATGGAATTTCCACGGGCCAAAGAGCTGGATCAGGACCGATCGCTCCTGTAAGTCGCTCACATCGGCGGCACAGCCAGGTCCCGGGAAAAAAGCAAAGAGGAGCGCGCTTACCGCCACGACCAGGTGAGCGCAATTGCGGCCGCGCAGCTCCTGGACGAGTCGCCTGATTGGCCCGCCGTTAGAGTCGCGCCGCAGCCCAGCCTGGCTCGTCACGGGGTGTCGCCCAGCGCTTGCTCGCGACCCCGAAACCTCCTTTGCTTGGCGCGGTTGCCGCAATCATTGATGTCGCACCAGCGGCGACTCCGGTTCTTGCTCTGGTCAAGGAAGAGCCATCCGCAACCCGCAGGATCGGCACAACGGCCAACCCGCTGCAGGGCACGGGCGTTGGTCAGAAGCTCTACGGCAGAGTGCGCGAGGAGCCACAGCGGATATTCGAGGGGCGTCTTATCGATCTCCCACTGAAATTCGAAGCCCCCCTCGTTGTGAGTCAGGCGCAGTTGCCGGGACGCGCGGCGCCATTCGTCTTCGAGCGTGGACACGTCGCGATTGGCGGGACGCTCGTTAACCGCCTGCGCCGAGAAGACGCGAAAGACGACCTCGCGCAATCCCAGGATCCGCACCAGCAGCTGACTGGCAGTCTCGGCGTCGCTGTTCTGAGCCGCCAGAAGGCGCGTCCATACCGGACTCGCCCCGAGCTCTCCTTCGAACCAGCGCAGCATGTCCTCGTAGCTGAATATGGATTCCTGGGCATGCGCTGAAGCGTGCCAGGCGACCGTATTAGCAAAACGCAAGGCCAACTCGAGAGTGGCCGAGGGCATCAGGCGCGTTGACCCACCTCCCATGGTTTTCTCCTTGCTGTAACTTGATCCGCTGATTGATAGGGCTAACTGGCAATATATTGGATACAGGTTATGTGCGCAACCAGTAAAATAGATTTTGCAGGTTATCGGCGCATACTTTGACTGGCAGGGGGCTCAGACCCGCCAGGTGCCCCCCGGCCAGTTTTTTGCGCCAATGTGAGCCAGACCACTGAAACCGGACGCGCTTGCCCCGATGATGGCTGCGGCCCAACCAAAGAATCAAAGGCTTACGGTTAGGGTCCGAGCTCTGCGCAGTCGCGGCGCCAGATTGCCGGAGCCATCCTGGATACTGGTGTTCGTTCAGATGCTCAGCGGCGAATTTCGGATTGAGTCAAAATCACCCACTTGGTAGCTGTCGCGCGGTCCGCTTTACTTCTTCTGGGATTCACACGATGGATGGCGCAGCTGGTATGAGTCCCGATGCGCTCCTGAGCGCCTACCGTGGGGTGAGGGCCCAGACCGTGGCGCTCGCCGCCCCGCTGTCGGCCGAAGACCAATGTGTGCAGGCGATGCCGGACGCAAGTCCGACCAAGTGGCACCTGGCGCACACAAGCTGGTTCTTCGAAGCGATCATCCTGCAGCCGCTCCTGACCGGCTACCGGGTGTTCGACCCGCATTTCCTGTATCTCTTTAATTCCTATTACGAAGGACTCGGCGCGCGGCAGCCGCGTCCAGAGCGCGGCATGATTACCCGACCGCCGCTCGCGGCAGTGCTTGACTATCGGGCCCATGTTGACGAAGCCGTCGAACGGCTGATTGCGAGCATCACCGCCTCCCGCTGGGATGAGGCGCGCGCACTGATCGAGCTCGGTCTGCACCACGAGCAGCAGCACCAGGAGCTGCTCCTGACCGACATCAAGGCGCTCTTCGCGTTGAACCCCTTCGAAGTCGTGTACCAGCCAGCCGGCGATTCGATTCGTCGGTCCGGCAAAGCAGCGCCGCTGGACTGGATCGCGCACCGGGAGCCTTTGGTGCAGATCGGTCATGAGGGTGCAGGTTTTTGCTTCGATAACGAGCGTCCGCGCTTTGAGGTGCGACTCTATCCCTACGCGCTCTCGAACCGCCTTGTCACCTGCGCGGAGTTTCTTGCCTTCATGAATGATGGTGGCTACGAGCGCGCGCAATGGTGGCTCGCCGATGGCTGGACTCTGGCCAGTGAGTGCGGCTGGAAGGCGCCGCTTTACTGGCGCGAAGATGGCGCCGGGGGTTGGCGCGTAAGGACGCTGCATGGCGAGCGCGCGATCGATCCCGACGAGCCGGTCTGTCACGTGAGCTATTACGAAGCGTCGGCCTACGCGGCCTGGGCAGACGCGCGCCTGCCTACCGAGTTCGAGTGGGAAGCGGCAGTTGCCGCGCTTCCCCTTGCAGGGCACTTCTATGAGCAGGCTTGCCTGCATCCGCGCGCGGCCGTCGCTGGTTCCGGACTGTTGCAGGCCTATGGGGATGCTTGGTGCTGGACACGTTCTTCCTACGATCCCTATCCCGGATTCGCGCCGCTGTCGGGCGCGGTGGCCGAGTACAACGGCAAATTCATGGTAGGACAGCTGGTGTTGCGCGGCGGCAGTTGCGTCTCGCCGGTCGGACACCTGCGCGCCACGTATCGCAATTTCTTTCCTCCCGCTGCGCGCTGGCAATTCTCCGGAATTCGACTGGCCAGGAACCTCTGATGGTACCCCCCGCCCGACAACTGGCGCAGCTCGCGCCTGCCAGTCTCCACGAAGGCTTTCTGCAGGACATGCTCAATTGTCTTGCCCACAGCCCGCACGAAATATCGCCAAAATATTTCTATGACGAGACCGGTTCGCGCCTGTTCGAGCAGATCTGCGAGCTGCCCGAGTACTATGTCACGCGCACCGAGCTCGAGATTTTCACGCGCCACGCCCGCAACATGGCGCCATGGATCGGGCCGGGGGCCGAGGTCATCGAGTTCGGAGCTGGCTCGCTGACCAAGGCGCGGCTGCTGCTCGCCGCTCTCGACTCGCCACGGCGCTTCATCGCTGTTGACATCTCGGCTGAACACCTGCGCGCGGCCGCCCGGCAACTGCAGATCGAATTCCCCGAGGTCGAGATCCTCGCGATCGAAGCCGATTTCACGGACGTCCATGCGCTTTTTACCGAGCATCTCCCAGAGCCGGTCGCCCGGCGCGTGGGCTTTTTCCCGGGGTCGACGCTTGGCAACTTCGAGATGCAGGAAGCCGGACGCTTCTTGCGTTCGACCGCGCGCTGGCTGGCCGGCGGGGGCCTTCTGATCGGTATCGATCTGGTCAAGGATCCCAGGGTGCTACACGCCGCCTACAATGACAGCGCCGGGGTCACGGCAGCGTTCAATCGCAATATTCTGGTTCGCGCCAATCGCGAGCTTGGCACCAATTTCGTGCCCGACGCCTTCGCGCACTACGCCTACTTTCATCCACTGTTGCAGCGCATCGAGATGCATCTGCTGTGCCTTCAAGCACAGCGCATCCAGATCGGGACGCAGAGCTATTCGTTACCCGCGGGCAGCACCTTGCACACCGAGAACTCGCAGAAATTCACGCTCGATGGCTTTCGCGATCTGGCGCGCTCCAATCACTATAATCCGCGCGCAATGTGGTCGGACGCGGATCGTCTTTTCAGCCTGCACTGGCTTGAATCACCAGCCAGGGCCCAATCAGGAGAACGCTCATGAAGGCGGTCTGGAACGGAAAAGTCGTTGCCGAAAGCGACGACACGGTCGTGGTCGAGGGAAATCATTACTTTCCCCTATCTTCCCTCAACAAGTCCTACATCGAGCCCAGTGCAACCACCAGTATCTGTCCCTGGAAGGGCACGGCAGAGTATTACAACCTGAAAATCGATGGCCGCGAAAACCGCGATGCGGTGTGGTACTACGCCGAGCCCAAGGAGGCGGCCGCGCAGATCCGTGGTCGGGTGGCATTCTGGAAGGGTGTCGAGGTTACGCCCTGACATGCTTCATTTCGCTCAAGCACCTGCGCGACTCGCGCCCGCATGCTGGAACTGAATAGGGTTTCGAAGCGGCTCGGTGGCAACGAGGTCCTAAGCGAGATCAGCTTTGGCGTGCCAGCGGGGCAGACGCGCGCACTGATTGGCTCCAGCGGTGCGGGCAAGACGACGCTCTTGCGCTTGATCCTCGGCTTGATTAGCGCCGACGCAGGAACGATTCAGCTCGCCGGCCAGAGTTCGACAGACCTGACGCCCACTGAGTGGGCCCGCCGCATTGGCTATGTGCCGCAACAGGGTGGTCTCTTCCCTCATATCAGCGTCGCGGATAACGTCACCCTGATCGCACGCAATAGTGGCTGGCGCGATCAAGCAATTGCAGAGCGCCTCGAGGCGGTCAGGGCCCTCGTTGGGCTCGGATCGGATCTTTTGACCCGCTGGCCGCATGAACTCAGTGGCGGACAGGTGCAGCGCGCCGCGATCATGCGTGCCATGTTTCTTGATCCGCCAGTGATGCTGCTCGACGAACCGATGGCGGCTCTCGATCCGGTGGTACGCAGCGCGCTGCAGGCGGAGCTGCGCTCGCTGTTCGAGCGCCTCAAGAAGACCGTGCTGCTCGTGACCCACGATCTGGGCGAAGCGGTCTACTTCGCCAGACAGATCACCTTGCTGCATGAGGGCAGGCTGGTTCAGAGTGGCAGCTACAGCGATTTGTCCCGACATCCTGCCTCGGACTACGTCACGCTTTTTCTGAACGCGCAGCGAACACTGCCGGATGATGGAGCACTCTCGTGAAGCGGCTTTTCTCCTCTGCGCTGGTGGCGGCTTTGCTCGCCTTCTGCGAGATCGCTGCGGCCGACGATAAGCT
Source organism: Mycobacteriaceae bacterium (assembly GCA_903970145.1). Classification (GTDB taxonomy): domain Bacteria; phylum Pseudomonadota; class Gammaproteobacteria; order Burkholderiales; family Burkholderiaceae_D; genus CAJCHO01. The sequence goes on from CAJCHO010000038.1 coordinate 9,547, forward strand.
TGTCGTGGGCTCGAAGATTTTCACGGAAAGCTATGTGCTTGGCGAGATTGCCGCGCAGACCATGGAACAGGCGGCCGACACACCGGTTGATCGCAAGCTTGGCATGGGCAGCACAGGAATCCTGTTCGCGGCCCTACAGAGCGACAGGATTGACGTCTATCCCGATTACAGCGGCACACTCGCCGAGACGATCTTGAAACGCCCGGAGCTGAAGTCGCTTGCCGACATCAGGGTGGCCCTGGCGCCGCTCGGACTGACCATCTCCGGGTCACTTGGCTTTAGCGATAGCTATGCCCTGGCCGTTCCCGAAGCCCTTGCCCAGCGCTACCAGCTTCACGCAATTAGCGATCTGCGCCGCGTCGATGGGGTATTGCGCGCGGCTTTCAGCTACGAATTCATGGATCGCGAGGATGGTTATCCGGGTTTGGTTAAGGCCTATCAGCTGCACTTTGATGCCGGCAATGTACGCCGCATGGAGCATGCGCTCGTGTATCGCGCCCTCGCGGAACGGGCGGTCGATCTGATCGAGGTCTACTCGACAGACGCCAATATCGAGAAATTCCAGCTGCGGGTGCTGATCGACGACTTGCACTATTTTCCGGCCTACGAGGCGGTCTGGGTGGCCCGCAAGGCCTTTGTGGCTCAACACCCGCAAGTCTGGGACGCACTCCTAAAGCGCGAAAACTCGATCGATGAGGCTCGCATGGTTCGCATGAATGCTGCCGTCGATATCGACCAGCGCAGTGCTGCTGCCGTGGCGTCCGAGTTCCTTGGACGGCCTCAGGCTGCGGTGCTTTCGATGAGCGTAGAAGTGCTGCAGAGGACCCGGGAGCATCTATGGCTGGTTGGGATCTCGACGATTTTTGCCATCGTCATCGGGATTCCGCTCGGGATCCTGGCATCGCGGTTTTACATCGCAGGCCGCTCGATCCTCTTGGCCAGTGCACTGGTCCAGACAATCCCGAGCCTGGCGCTGCTGTGCTTTCTGATTCCGCTCTTCGGTGTCGGAACCAAACCGGCGCTGGTTGCGCTATGCCTCTATAGTCTGCTTCCGGTCGTGCTGAACACTTTTACCGGCATTCGCAGTGTCGACCCCAAGCACGTGGAAAACGCGCGCGCATTCGGGCTCGGTGGCGCGCAAACACTCTGGCGAATCGTGCTGCCGATCGCAAGTCCCACCATTCTTGCCGGGGTGCGCACTGCGGCCATCGTCAGCATAGGTACGGCCACGCTAGCCGCGCTGATCGGCGCAGGCGGCTATGGGGCCCTGATCGTTTCCGGGCTATCACTTAACGATGTTCATATGATCCTGACAGGAGCGGTGCCCGCAGCGCTGATGGCGCTGGTTGCCAATCTGCTGTTCGACCTCCTGGAGCGCTTTCTGATTCCTGGGGGCTTGCGTCGCGGCTAGGGCGCTTGCGCCTGCCGATCTTTGATACCCTTGACGCTGCGCCATCGGGCGCAGCTGTCAACCAACCCTAAAGGATCCCGCCTTGAGTTCCACCGGCGATGCAAACCAGGCACCTCGCCGTCGCGCGACACCGGTCATTGCGATCAGTCTGATCGCCGTCTGCGTCGCTGTGTTTCTCTGGTCGGGCCTTGGCCAGTCGGAGCCGCGCCTCGCACCCCTGCTGATCGCGAGCACTCCGGCTCGCGGCTGGTCAGATGTGCTATCGGGCCAGATCTGGCGACTGGTTACTCCGGTGTTCATCCACTTCTCGCTGTTGCACATCATTTTTAATATGTACTGGATGTGGGGGATCGGCGCCTTGGTTGAGCTGAAGATCAGTCGCGGATTTCTGCTGGGCTTTGTCGTCTTCATCGGTGCGTTCTCGAATGTGGCGCAATACCTACTGAGTGGCAATCCCTTTTTCGGCGGAATGTCGGGGGTAATCTACGGATTGCTCGGCTACATCTGGATCCAGGGCCAGCTCAACCCGCGCTTTGGCCGGTATCTTTCCACGCCGAACGTGATATTGCTGATGGCCTGGTTCGTGCTGTGCTGGGTGGGTGTGCTCGGCGCGATCGCCAATTGGGCGCACACCGCCGGGCTTTTGGGTGGCCTCGCCTGGGGTGGATTGCATGCGCTCGCGGCGCGTCGTCGCCAGCCCTAGCGCGTTTTTTTCGCAGACTCGACTGACCATCCTGCGGCGCCCTTGGGGATGGTTAACGCGATTTAATCAAACGGCCACTGAACCCTAATCGACAGCTCGTTAGTCTGTCGACTGGTTTATCCGTCCACGCAGCTTCCCATGGTGTTTGTGTCTGCCGAACCCGGCGCGTCGATTCGCGCGCGGGCGATTAAGCGGTGCGCGCTTGGCGTCGCGCTGGCAATGGGCCTTGCGGCCTGCAGTCTCGGGCCCGACTACAAGCGTCCCGATATCACGCCACCGGAGAAGTGGACGACCGATCCCGGCTCAACCGGGGCGCCGTGGCCCTCGGCCGACTGGTGGCGCGGATTCGGATCCCCCCAGCTGGATCAATTCATCAGCGACGCGCGCTCGGCCAACGACGATCTCGCTGCTGCCATGGCGCGGGTTCAGGAGGCCGATGCCCAGGCGCGCGTCGCCGGGGCACCGCTGCTGCCATCGCTTGAAGCGACGGGTGCGGCCACGCGTGAACGCCAGCCGGTCTCGGGTCAGGGGTATCAAACCTACAATCAGTTCTCCCCGCTCCTTGCAGCGAGCTATGAAATCGACTTCTGGGGCAAGAATCGCGCCGCACATGAATCGGCACTGGCCACGGCTGCCGCGAGTCGCTTTGACCGGGAGACCGTAGAGCTGAGCGTGATGACCAGTGTGGCCGGCAGCTATTTCCAGTCGCTCGAGCTTCTCGATCGTCTGGAGGTCGCCCAGAATAATCTCGCGGCCGCGAGGGCCATACTGCGCGGCCTGGAGCGTGAACAGGTGGCCGGCACGAGCACAGCGCTCGATGTCGCGCAGCAGGAGACGGTAGTCGCGACGCTCGACGCTGCCATTCCGCCGCTGCGCCAGCAGTTGCGCCAGTCGACCGACGCGCTGGCCATCCTCCTTGGCAAGACTCCCGAATCAATCGAGATTCATGCAGGCTCGCTGGCGGGTCTGCACGAACCGGCTCTGCGCGCCGGATTGCCCTCGGAGCTGCTGGCACGGCGTCCCGACGTGGCCAACGCCGAGGAGCTTCTGATTGCCGCCAATGCCGACATCCGCGTCGCGCGCGCCTCGTTTTTCCCGAGCATTTCCCTGACTGCAAACGGCGGCTTCATCAGTAGCTCGCTATCGACGGTCACAAGCCCCGCCAATCGGGTGTTCCAGTTAAGCGCCGGGGTCGTCCAGCCGATCTTCGAGGGCGGAGCGCTGGAGGGCCAGTATGACTATACGAGCGCGCGCTATACGGAACTGCTCGCCAACTACCACAAGGCGGTGCTGTCGGCTTTTGGCAATGTCGAGGACGCGCTCGCAGGTGTTCAGCAGACCGCCGAGCAGCAGCTGCGCCAGCAACGGGCGCTCGAGAAGGCTCAGCTTGCCTATGAACTTTCCCGGGCGCAGCTGCGTGCCGGCACTATCAACATACTGACTGTACTCAATACCGAGAGTGCGCTGTTTGGCGCGCAGGACGCACTCATCCAGGTCAGGTATGCACATCTTCAATCCTTGTTGAGTCTGTATTCCGCACTCGGTGGCGGCTGGCAGCAGACTTCGGAGATCCAATGAGTTCGAATCCAAGCACGGAGGGCACCCATAGAGGGCGCTTTAGTCCGCTGCGCCTTGTCCTTCTGGCCCTCGGACTCGTCGTCCTGGTAGCGGTAGTCTGGTTTGGCATTGAGTCCCACCTGAAGTCGAACACCAAACCACCAGCGCCAAGCGCAGTGCACGTCAATGTGGCAAGCGCCCGCAAAATCAATGCGCCTGTCTACCTCAACGGTATCGGAACGGTCCAGGCCTTTTATACGGTAACCGTGACCGCGCGCGTCGATGGGCAGCTCGACAAGGTCAATTTTGTCGAAGGGCAGGACGTGGTCAAGGGGGCGCTCCTGGCCCAGATCGACCCGCGACCGAACCAGGCGGCGCTTGATCTCGCAATCGCAAGCAAGGCCAAGGACCAGGCGCAACTGGTCAACGCTCGCCAGGATCTTGAGCGCTACAACCTGCTTGCACCCGAGGATCTGGCCAGTAAGCAGACCGTCGATACGCAGCGCGCTCTGGTTGCCCAGCTCGAGGCGCAGATAAAGGGTGATCAGGCGACCATCGACAATGCACGCACGCAGCTCGACTACACGACCATCACCTCGCCCATCTCGGGACGCACCGGGATACGCCTGGTTGATCCGGGCAACAATGTGCACGCGAGCGACACGACCGGCATTGTCGTTGTCACCCAGGTCAAGCCAATCTCGGTCATCTTCACGCTGCCCGAAGACAATCTGCCGGCCATCAACAAGGCGCTTGGAGCGGGGCGATTGGAGGTGACTGCGTTCTCGCGTGACGGCAAGACCGCGCTCGATAAGGGCGTGCTGCTACTGGTCGACAACCTGATCGATCAGACTACGGGAACGATACGCGTCAAAGCGACGTTTCCGAATCATGGTGAAACCCTTTGGCCGGGTGCCTTCGTCAACGCCCGGGTGCTCTTAAAGACCCTGCCCGATGCATTGAGCGTGCCGTCGACCGCCATCAAGCGCGGACCAAACGGCCTATTCACCTATGTGGTTGGCGCCGATTCGAAGGTTCAAGTTCGCCCACTTTCGGTCAGCGGCGAAAGCGATGGCACAAGCATCGTAAGCAGCGGGCTGACCGAAGGCGAACGGGTGGTCGTGAACAATCAGTATCGTCTGCAGCCGGGCGCCCTCATAGCTGTCGATCCCGATCAGCCTGCAGCGCCGGCGGCCGCGCCCGGATCAGGCAGTGATAAAACCTCATGAGCATCTCAAGCCCATTCATCGAGCGGCCGATCGCGACCACCCTCCTCATGGCCGGGGTGTTCCTGGTTGGCGTGGTCGCTTATCCCCTCTTGCCGGTCGCACCGCTGCCCCAGGTCGATTTCCCGACGATCCTTGTGACGGCGCAATTGCCGGGCGCGAGCCCGGAGACCATGGCAACGACGGTCGCGCAGCCGCTTGAAACGCAATTCGCCGCGATCCCGGGCGTCTCGCAGATGACATCGACGTCGATCCTCGGTACGAGCCAGATCACCCTGCAGTTCGATCTGGATCGCAACATCGATGCGGCCGCGCAGGATGTGCAGTCCGGTATCGATGCGGCCGGCGGCCAGTTGCCCAAGACACTGCCCGCGCCGCCCTCGTATCGCAAGGTGAATCCGGCTGACTCGGCGATCCTGATCCTAAGCGTACATTCGGACGTACTCCCGGTCACCGAGGTCGACGACTACGCCGAGACCGTGATCGCCCAGCGGCTCTCGCAGCTGCCCGGGGTTGCCCAGGTCTCCATCGGCGGACAGCAAAAGCCCGCGGTGCGGGTTCAGGTCGACCCGGCCAAGATCGCGGCGATGGGCATCCAGCTCGAGGATATCGCCAACGTCATCGCGACGGCGACCGTGGACGCCCCCAAGGGCTCGATCAGTGGGCCCGAGCATGCCTTTGCCGTCTACAACAACGACCAGCTCCTGAAGGCAGCTCCCTGGAACGATGTCATTGTTGCCTATCGCAACGGCGCCCCGGTGCGGATTCGCGACATTGGCGTGGCTGTCGACGGCCCTGAAAATGCCCAGCTGGCCGGTCTGCAGAATGGTCGCCCAGGGGTGCTCCTGTTGATCTACAAGCAGCCCGGTACCAACATCATTGACGCCGTGAAAAGGGTAGAGGCGACGCTGCCCAAGGTGATGACGGCGGTGCCGCCGTCGGTGAAGGTCGACAAGATCGTCGACCGGACGACGACGATTTCGGCTTCGGTGTCGGACGTCGAATTCACGCTCCTGCTCACCATCGCCCTCGTCGTGATGGTGATTTTTCTGTTCCTGCGCAATGTCTGGGCGACCGTTATTCCGGGCGTAACGGTGCCACTGAGCCTGATGGGTACCGCCGCGCTCATGTATGTGGTCGGTTACAGCCTCGACAATCTGTCTTTGATGGCGCTGACAATCGCGGTCGGCTTCGTGGTCGATGATGCGATCGTGATGCTTGAAAACATTTACCGGCACATCGAAAACGGTCTGAGTCCGCGTGAGGCCGCCCTGAAGGGAGCCGAGGAGATCGGCTTTACGATCATGTCGATCAGCATCTCGCTGATCGCCGTCTTCATCCCCTTGCTGCTCATGAGCGGCATCATCGGCCGCCTGTTCCGGGAGTTCGCGGTTACGGTGACGATGACCATCGCCGTCTCGGCCTTCGTGTCGCTGACCCTCTCGCCGATGATGTGCTCGCTGTTCCTGCGCGACGAGAAACACGTCAAGCATGGTCGCGCCTATCTGTTTATCGAGCGCGCATTTGAACGCCTGCTCGCGCTCTACACGCGTGGCCTGGATTTCGTGCTGGCGCACCAGCGCGCGACGCTGTTCACCTTCATCCTGACCGTCATCGGCACCGGTGTGCTGTACGTGGTCGAACCCAAGGGATTTTTCCCGCAACAGGACACCGGCATCATCGCCGGACTCACCGACGCCGCGCAGGACGTGTCCTTTGATCGCATGGTGCAGTTGCAACAGGCTCTCACGCACGTGGTCGGTGAGGATCCCGATGTCGCCGGATGGGCAGCGTTTGTCGGCGGCAGCCGGCCGATGAACAATGGCGTGGTATTCATCGGACTAAAGCCGCGCGACGAGCGCACCGCCGCGGCGGACCAGATCATCACGCGTATGCGGCAGAAACTCTCGGCGGTCAAGGGAGCGACGCTCTTCCTGCAGGCCTCCCAGGATCTGAATGTGGGTGGGCGTCTGGCGCGCACCCAGTACCAGTACACGCTCCAGGACGCGGATCTGGATGAACTCAATGACTGGGCACCCAAGCTTCTGGACAAGCTCAAGCAGCTGCCGCAGTTGCGGGACGTTGCGACCGATCAGCAAAACGCCAGCGCCATGCTGTCGATGACCATTGACCGTGACCAGGCGGCGCGATTTGGAATCCAGCCGTCGCTGATCGACCAGACACTCTACGATGCCTTTGGCCAGCGCCAGGTCACCCAGTACTTCACGCAATTGAACAGCTACCACGTCATTCTCGAGGTAACGCCGGGCCTCCAGGCCGATCCGGATACGCTCAATCGCCTCTACCTCACATCACCGATTACGGGTCACCAGGTGCCGCTGTCGACTTTCGTGAAATTCGACACCCAGCAGGTTGCCTACCTTTCGGTGAATCACCAGGGACAGTTTCCGGCAGTCACCCTGTCATTTAACCTCGCCCCAAGCGTAGCGCTCGGGGATGCCGTGGATGCAATCAATCGGGATGCGGCTACGATCGGGCTGCCGAGCTCGATCACTGGGACTTTCCAGGGAACGGCGCAGGCTTTCCAGGCCTCGTTAAAGACCGAGCCCTATCTCATTCTCGCTGCGCTCGTCGTTGTCTACATCATCCTCGGTATGCTCTATGAGAGTTACATCCACCCGTTGACGATCCTCTCGACGCTGCCATCGGCTGGCGCCGGGGCGCTCCTGATGCTCATGGCATTTCACTTCGACTTGTCGGTGATCGCCTTGATCGGGATCATTCTTTTGATCGGCATCGTCAAGAAGAATGGCATCATGATGGTGGACTTTGCGATTCAGGCCGAACGTGAAGAGCATCTGACTCCGGAGGCGTCGATCCGCCAGGCTTGCCTCTTGCGTTTTAGGCCCATCATGATGACTACCATGGCGGCGCTTCTCGGCGCGCTGCCCCTGATGCTTGAGACCGGGACGGGTTCGGAATTGCGCCAGCCATTGGGCTACACCATGGTCGGTGGCCTGATCCTGAGCCAGGCGCTCACGCTCTTTACGACACCGGTCATCTACCTGTATCTGGACCGCATCAACAACCGCATCGGTCGGGGCAGGCGCGAGGAGCCGTCTTCGGGGGCGATCGCGGCCGAACCAGCCGGTCATGCTTAAATGGCGATGCGCGCGCGCAGGCGAGCCTTGCGTGTGCCCGCAAGGGCCGGTCTGACACGAGATGCTCGGTCGGATCGACCCGGTCGGTAAGGAGACGCCGGTGAAGGTGCTCTTGGTAGAGGACAACGCACGCGTAGCCCGTTTCGTCGTCAACGGTCTGCGCGAATCCGGCTATACGGTCGACCACTCGGAAACCGGCCGGGACGGCATGCTTCTGGCCGTCTCCGAGACCTACGACGCGATGATCATGGACCGCATGCTTCCCGGCCAGGTTGATGGCTTGACCATCATCGCCGGCTTGCGCGCCTCGGGTGTGCGCACGCCGATCCTGATCTTGAGCGCCCTGTCGGAGGTCGATGAGCGTATCAAGGGTCTGCGCAGCGGCGGCGATGATTACCTGACCAAGCCTTTTGCGTTTGGCGAACTTTTGGCGCGTCTCGATGCCCTTGTGCGTCGCAGTACGGTTGGCCACCAGGAAACCACCCTCGCGGTCGCGGACCTGCAGATGGATCTGCTTACGCGCAAGGTCACTCGTGGGTCCCGTGTGATCGCGCTGCAGCCGCGGGAATTCAAGCTGCTTGAATACCTGATGCGCCACGCCGGGCAGGTGGTCACGCGCACGATGCTCTTCGAGAACGTCTGGGAATACCATTTCGATCCCCAGACCAACGTGATCGACGTGCACATCAGCAAGCTGCGCCAGAAGATCGATAGCGAGTCCGACCATCCACTGCTGCGCACGGTGCGCAGTGCCGGATACATGTTGAGCGCCGATGAATAGGGTGCTGCGCTCGTCGGCCTTTTCGCTCGCCTTTGGCTACGTGGCGCTGGGCATGCTCGCCATCGCGCTCTTCGCCGCTCCGCTCTGGTATGTCTGGCGCGGTGCGGTCGAGGACGGCCGTGCAGAACTGCTCCAGGAAGACCGCGAGAAACTGACTTCGGTGTTTCGCGATGAAGGCCCAAGCGGCCTTGCCGCATTTATCAATGCCCGCGTGGGCATGCAGATTGCGGGCGAGCGCTTCCTGCTTTTGACGGACTCGAACCTGCATCCCCTTGCTGGCAATATGCCGGCGTGGCCGAGCGATCTCCCGGAGGCGCCGGCCTCACAGACGGCGCGTATCAGGATTGGTGACCACCAGATCCAGGCCGTGATCGTCCAGGCTACCCTGCCCGGTGGCTACCGGCTCTTCGTCGGTCGCGACCTGGCACGCTTTGCGCCGGTCGAAACGCGCTTCTGGTACGGCCTGGTCGCGGCACTGGCGACGATCTCGATCGTCGGTGTGCTTGGCGGTGTGCTGATCCGGCGCATGCTGATGGCGCGCATCCACAGCATCGACCGCACGGTTCTCGCGATCGTCAATGGCGACCTTGGCCACCGCCTTGCCACGCGCTCGAGCGGTGACGAACTTGACACTCTGTCGATTACGATTAACCGCATGCTCGACCAGATCGAACAGCTGGTCCACGGGGTCCGTTCAGTCTCGGACTCGATCGCCCACGAGCTGCGCACGCCGCTGGCGGAATTGCGTTCACGTCTGGAAGTCATCTACCTGACGCGACCACCGCCTGACGAAGCGCACGCTGAGGTCGAGGCTGCCGTCGCCGACGTCGACCGGGTCATCCAGACTTTTAATGCGCTTTTGCGTCTGGCCGAGATTGATACCGGTACGCGTCGCGCCGGATTCGTTGCGGTCGACGCGAGCAAGGTGGTGCGCGAGGCGGTCGAATTCTATCTGCCGGCAACCGAGATCAAGGGTGTCGCGCTGTCCTATCGCGAGATCGGCCCGATGCCGGTTTCGGGGGACCCTCTGCTGTTGACACAGGCGGTCGGGAACCTGATCGACAATGCACTGAAATACGCGCGCAACGATGGCCAGATCACGGTCGATCTCGCGCGTCGCGGCGATGGCGCGGTCTCAATCGGCGTGACCGACGACGGGCCGGGCATTCCGGACGCGGAAAAGCCGCAAGTCATCAGGCGCTTTTATCGCGGCCTTGGCAGTGCCGATACGCCCGGCGTCGGGCTCGGTCTGACGCTCGTCGACGCGGTCGCCCGCCTGCACGGCGGTGTGCTGGAGCTGGCTGACAACAATCCGGGATTGCGCGCCCAACTGGTGCTCAGGTTCTGACGCGCCGCACCGTGCCTTACTTCAGGAAGTTGTCGGTGAACAACTCCATCACGTCGCCACCGCGACCACCCATGATCGCCTTGATCGAGTAAAGAGCCGTACCAAAGACCTGGGCCGCCTCGACTTTGGGCGGCATGACCAGCTCCATCCGATCGACGTGCACATCGAGCAGCGCCGGTCCGGGTTGTGCAAGCCGTTGCGCGACCGCCGACTCGAGTTCATTGGCGTCGCGCACGACCCGACCCCAAAAGCCAATCGCCTCGGCCACGCGCGCGAAATCCGGATTCTTCAGGTTCGTATAGGCGTCGAGAAGTCCCTCGACCTTCATCTCGAGTTCGACGAATCCGAGCGTGCCATTGTTGAACACCACGACCTTGACCGCGATGTCCTCCTGGATGGCCGTGATGAGGTCACCGAGCATCATCGCGATTCCGCCATCTCCGGAAAATGAGATCACCTGGCGCTCCGGCTGGGCTTTTTTTGCGCCGAGTGCCTGGGGCATGGCGTTGGCCATCGTGCCGTGACTCAGACTGACTATCGTGCGATTCCTGCCGGTCGCCGGCACGTGGCGCAGCAGCCAGACCATCGGCGAGCCACCGTCCGCGGTGAACACCGCGTCAGGCGCGCTCTGCTCGCCAATTACCGAAGCGAGATATTGCGGATGGATGGCGCCGCCGCGGCCAATCCTGGCGCGCTTGTCCTGGGCCTCGATGGCCTTTTCGTGGCGCTTTAGCGCCTCTCCAAGAAAACTCTCGTCACTCTTTTGCGCGATCCGCGGCAAGAGTGCCTCCAGGGTCGATTTCACGTCGCCGACCGCGCCAATGTCGATCGGGTGACGACGGCCGAGGTGGCTGCCGTCGATGTCGATCTGGATGATCTTGGCGTGACTGGGATAGAACTGGCGCCAGGCGAAATCACAACCGAGCAGAAGCAGGGCATCGCACTCCTGCAAGGCCCAGTATCCGGACGCGTTGCCAAACACGCCCGTCATGCCGACATTGAAGGGGTTGTCGTATTCGAGGAAGTCCTTGGCGCGCGACGTGTGCGCAACCGGTGACTTCAAAAGCCCGGCCAGGGCCAGCACTTGCGCGTGGGCACCGTCGCAACCCGAGCCGCCGTAGACGGTGACCCGCGTGGCCGTATTCAGAACGGCGGCGATTGCTTCGAGTTCGGGATCGCTTGGCCTGGTGACGGGGCGCGAGAGGTGTACCGAAAAGCCATCGTCCTCGACCATTTCCCGGGAGACGTCGACCGGCACGATCAGGACAGCCAGGCCGCGTTTGCTTAACGCCGCCTGCGCGGCCATTGCCGTCTTGCGCCGTGCCTGGGCGCCGGTGCGAATCTCCTCGCAGAACACGCTGCAACTGCGATAGATCGAAGTGAAGTCGACTTCCTGGGGGAAGTCAAAGCCGATCTCGTCGCGCGTGATCTGACTGGCGATCAAGACCACCGGAGCGCGGTTGCGGTGACTCTCGTAGAGTCCGTTGATGAAGTGCAGGCTGCCAGGGCCGCAGGAACCTGCACAGGCGGTCAGACGATTGTTAATCATCGACTCGGCGCCTGCGGCAAAGCCGGCCGCCTCTTCGTGCCTTACGTGCACGAATTTCATCTCGCTGCGACGTATGGCGTCGGTCACATGGTTCAGGGTGTCGCCCGGAACTCCCCAGCAATGTCGCACACCGGCGGCATACAGAGTCTCGACGATGATCTCGGCTACCTGCTTGTGATGCATGGCTCGCTCCTGGCTCAAGGGATGGCAGGCCGGGGTGCAATTCTCATGCACATGGCACGGGGGCACCGGCCGATCGGACAGCACATACGGGGAGTAAACCAGTCTAGCAGTTCAAACGCGAGCGCGAGCGCGCGTGCAAGATCGGTGTACGCGTAGCGCGTCACGCAGGCCGGTAAAGTGACCCGGCCGCCAGTTGGCCTCTCAGAGGTCGTTTCCGATCCATCCAGAAGGGGCAATGCCGCGCCCGACTGCCAATGGCAGTCTGGAAAAAAAGCAGATAATCAGTAGGGAAAAATCAGGCCGCGATGGCCAGCGAATCGCTGTGTTGCGCGACTTGTGCGATGCGCGCCGGTGCGTCACTTTCAATCGCACGCACGAAGCACGAGCGGGCGCAATCGGCGCAGCAGCCGCACACCGTTCCCACGCGCAGCGAAGATTGCAGGGCATCGTAGCTCACGCAACCCTCGCGCACTTCGCGCTCGATGTCGCGATCCGATACTCGCATGCACACACAGACGATCATTGACGCGCTCCGTCGAATCCGCAGACGGCGCCTTGCGCACCATCCAGATAACAATGGTAACGCGAATCATTCCTATTCGCAAGGCCAGCAATTCCCGGCAAATAGGGTAGCGCGGGACTGCTTGCTCGCGAGCTACTCGTCCGACTCTTCGCCGATCTGGCTCTGCAGGTAATTGGGCTCGCCAAGCTTCTCGACCAGTGACAGCTGGGTTTCGAGAAAGTCGATGTGTTCCTCGGTGTCCTCGAGGATTTTCGTCAGCACCTCGCGCGACACGAAGTCCTGTGCCGCTTCGCAGGTCACGACGCCCGCGGCGATGGTGGTACGCGCCGCGCGCTCAAGCGCGAGGTCGCAATTGAGTAGCTCAACGAGAGTCTCGCCGATCATGAGTTTGCCCAGATCCTGCAGATTTGGCAGCCCATCGAGCATCAGAATGCGTTCGATCAGGCGGTCCGCGTGTTTCATCTCGCCCATCGATTCCTGGTACTCGATCTTGGCCATCCTCTCGAATCCCCAGTGACGCAGGATCCGGCAGTGCAGGAAATACTGGTTGATCGCGGTGAGTTCGTTTTTCAGTTGGGCCTGCAATGCCCGTACCACGTCCGGATTGCCTTGCATGATCTTCCCCAAAGAAAAAACTGCGCCCCCGTGAGCCGCTATTCTAGACCTCCCCGCCGGCTCGGTGAGCCTCGCTAGGCTGCTTCGCCCGGATCGAAATCGTCGTCGAGCTCGTATTCGCCGCGGCGCTGCGCCGCGATCATGTCACGCGCCTGGGCTGCAAATCGCGCGGGCACGCGCACCTTGGCCCCACCGACCGCATCCTTCCAAAGATAGTTCGCCTGGACGGTATGAGCGTCGCCGGTCTGGGCGGGAATGCCATTGGATTGGAGAAATGAGCAGAACATGTGAGCGTCTGTGGGCGAGAGATTGCTGAGCACAATCTCAAGGTCACCCTGAATTTCGGGATCGATCTGCACGCGCGGGAAGGCTCCTCGACCAGTGCCTGCGCGACGCGCGCAGGCACTGGGGAGAGTCTAGTCCAGCGGCGCCGGGTCGGCCAGCTTTGTCGGCAGTGGGGCCGCAGGCGCATTCGACTGGGCGGGTCTCTGGTGCGCTGGCACCTCCGCGCCCGAGCCGGAACCCTTCACCGCATGTATCCACATCACGCCAAAGAGCACGATCGCCGTTGCGATGAGGCCGTTGTTGCCGTAGCCGGTGATGTGACCATCGGCCGAACTGGTCAGCAACAGTCCGCCGATCCAGGCGCCGCAGCCCGTGCCGATCGACTGGATCGCGCTGTTCAGGCTCAGGAATGCGCCGCGATGTTCCGGTTGCGGCACCGTGGTCAGGAGCGCCTGCATCGGAATGAAGCGCCCCGAGGCGAGGATCATGAAGACCGGGAACAGACCTAGGATCACGTAATACGGCACTTGCGGAAGGTGGGTCATGAAGAGCACCGGAATGATCGACAAGAGTGCGACCACGCAAAAGACCCGGCGCCGCCCGAAGCGATCGGCCAGTTTGCCAACCTGGCGCGAGGTAAAGAAGGTCGCAGCGCCGCCTGCCATGTAGAGCCAGGACAACTGGGCGGGCTGGACGTCGTGATTGGCGACGAGCACCGGCGAGATGAAGGGGATCACCATCATCTGCGCAACCATCACGGTGAAAGTCAGCAGATAGGCGCGCAGGTGACTCGGCAGCGTGATGAGATACCACAACTCGGGCAGCACGCGGGCCAGCGGAACCGGCGCCTTCGCGAGGTGTTCGCGCAGCGACGGGATAATATTGCTGCAGGCGAACCAGATCAGGCTTGAGAGCACGACCAGCAGCACGAACGGTGCCCACCAGCCAAAGTGTGCGCCCAGCAGCACACCCGCCGGCACACCCGCGACCGCTGCGATCGAAAAGCCGGTCATGAGAATACCGGTCGCCGCGCCGCGCCGCTGCGCGGGGATGACATCACTGATGATGGTCATCACGACCGAAGCCAGCACGCCTCCGGCAAGCCCGGCAAACGAGCGTGCGAACAGCAGCAGCAAAAAGCTCGAGGCGAGCGCACAGGCGATATTCGAGGCTACGAAAAGGGCGTACATGACCAGGAGCAGGCGCCGCCGGTCGAAGCGATCGATATAGGTCGCCGCGAGCAGGCCGGAAATCCCCGAACACCAGGAGTAGGCCGAGACCGCGGTGGCAAAAGCTGCCGGACCGATCGCGAAGGCCTGCATGATCTGCGGCCCAAGCGGCATCATCACCATGAAATCCATGATGATGGTGAACTGGGTGAGGGCGAGCAGCCACAAAAGGCGCCGCTCGCGTTTGGGTTCTAATGGATGCATTGTTGCTTTCAGAAATTATTTTAGGAGGAGTAGGGTGTCGCTTTAACCTGCGTCCTTGTGGTCAAGCTGCTCGATTTCCTCGAGGGCGCGACGCAGGATCGCAGCGATCTCGCGCTGGCGGCTGGCGGGCAGATCGACGCTCTTGAAGATCAGGCGCTTGAGCGCATAGCGCACAGTGGCGAGTTCGGGATGCCAGCCGTGCCCATCCGCTTCTTCATCGCCGGACTCACCGGCAAAGGCGCGCCGCACGGAATCCATTTTACGACCGATCTCGGCGAGTCGGGCAAGCAGCATCTCGGCGTGCTGACGGCGCTCGGCGAGATAGGCGCGCCCGTCGTCGGCCACTGCATAGCGCTTGCGATTGCCTTCCTGCTCGACCGTCACATAGCGCAGCTCTTCGAGATAGGTCAGTGCGGGATACACCATGCCAGGACTTGGTGCATAAAAGCCGTTCGAGTGCGCCTCGAGTGCCTTGATCAATTCATATCCGTGGCGCGGTTCCTTTTCGAGCAGACACAGCAGCAGTAGCTGCAGGTCATCCGAACTGATCCTGCGCGCGCGCGGCATGCTGTCTTCTTCACCGCTGCCGCCAAAGCCATGACCGCGGCCGCGGCCAAAGCCATGCCCGCCGCCGTGAGAGTGGCGTCCCATGGCATGCCACAGGGCGTGCAGGGAAAACATCTCGGCAAAGCGGCCGCCGCGGAAATCGGGATGATGGTGATGACGCATGGCAGACCTTTAGATAGTTTTACGATATGTCGTACGATATATATCTTAAGATCGTCTGTCAATCCTTTTTTGCGTCACGTCCTTGCGGTAAATAGATTCATTGAATCAATGGGATACGGAGGTCCCGGAAGGAATGACACCACATTCCATATGATTGCTGGGACGGCGTCCCACGGTCCTGCCTCACCCCAAAAATTTTCGGGCGGGACTATTTGCTCGGGGACGTGCGAGCCGCAAGCGCAGCGTCGCGGGCCGCGCGAGTCGCGCGCAGGGCGCGATTTGCCTCGACCAGATTGAGCCCATCGCTCGTCTGTGTCAGATCCTGCGCGGCCTGCGCGAACCCGGCCTCCCCGGTGTCAGCATTGCCTGACTGGGAACCAAGGGCATGGACCGACGATCGCGGGTCTTTTTTTGCAGTGAACATCTTAAAGCTTGCCATGACCCCTCCGGCGGCTTGCGTACGAATAAAAGCTTAACGCGCAAGACCAGGATTCGGTACACAGCATTGACGCAATTGTCCGTTCCTGCGTGGCATTTTTGCAGATCAGGCGAGGGTTTCAAAGTCCTCGTGGATCAAGCCATTGATTTTCAAGGTGAGCCTTGCGCGTCGGGAAATTCCCGCATTGACACTCAGCGCATCCAGCAGCGCAATTCAGGCGATTCGCGGCTCATCGGAAGAGTGCGGGGCGCTGCTCTCGGCGGCCGCGGTGGGCGCCACGAGCGGCAGATCGATCTGGAACTCGCAACCGTGCATAGCGGTGCTGCGCGCCTCGATGCGACCCCCCAGCAATCCGGTCACGAGGGTATAGACAATATGCAGCCCGAGGCCCGATCCGCCCTGACCGAGTTTGGTTGTAAAAAACGGATCAAAGATTTTCTTGAGATTCTCGCTCGCTATGCCGCGACCGTCGTCCGACACCAGAATACGCACTTGGGAGGGAGCAAATAGTCGCGCCGCAAAGCGCACGCTGCCCGCTGCTCCCCCTTCGAAGGCGTGGGTCAGCGCATTGTTGACCAGGTTGATGAACACCTGGCCAAGCGGACCCGGATAACTGTCGAAGAGGATGCCCGCCGGTGTCTCGTCGATCAGCTTGACTCCGGCGCGGCGCATCGCCGGACCCATCGCCAGGGCAATCTCCTGCACCACCTCGGACAATTCGAAGGGGCGACGCTGATAGCTCGACTGGTCGACCGCAATCTGCTTGAACCCGCTGATGAGTTCGACCGCCCGATGCAGATTGCGCTCGAGCGCATCCGACAGCTCCCGGCTGTCCCTGGTATAGGCGGACAGAGAGGAGCGCCGCAAACCGGCCGCGATTGCCGCCTCGAATTCAAGCTGGCGCGCCGACAGGGTAGTCGCTACCAGGAGGGCGTTGCCTATCGGCGTATTGAGTTCGTGGGCAACCCCAGCCACAAGCGCGCCCAGTGCGGCCATCTTTTCCGAGCGCACCAGCTCGTCCTGGGCGCGGCGCAAGCCGTCGAGCGCACCTTCAAGTTCAAGGTTGACCTCATCGGCGCGCGCCTTGGCTTCGGCGAGCTCGCGCGTACGCGATTGGACACGCTCCTCAAGCGAGGTGTTCAGGCGTTCGAGCTCAAGCTGTGCATTTTTTCGTTCGGTGATGTCGCGGAAAATGGTACTGGCGACCAATCTTCCATCCGGATCCCGATGCGTCGTCGAACTCAGCTCGACTTCGAAGAGCTCGCCGTTGGCGCGCCGGAAGGTCATTTCGCCGCGCACCTGGCCATGCAGGCGACGCTGCGCCATGGCCTCGCCAAGGCGCGGGTCCGTCGTATCGACGATCCGGTTGCGGTCAAGACGGGCGATATCTCCCGGACTGACCCCGAGCATCACGCAGGCGGCGGGATTGGCCGCCAGCGCAGTACCCTGGCTCGGGTCGCTCAGAAGAATGCCGTCCATGCTGCTGGCAAACAGGTGCTGATAGTTCTCCTGGGCTTCGAGGCGCGCGGTTTCGGTACGCTTGAATTCGGTCAGGTCATTGGTCATCTGCATCAATTGACGACCACCCTCGGTTTCGAGCGCCACAAAATTGATGCCCAGCCAGACCTCCTTGTTGAACGTCGTACGCACGTGGATCAGGTCCGAGGTAGGCTCGCCTGAGGTCAGGGTCTCAAGCGCCATGTGATAGATCCCGGTCGTGCGCCAGGAACTGATCTGGTGGAAGTTCTGAGCTTTCATCTGCGCCACGGTGGCGCCAACCTGGCGTGCGATGGCCGGGTTGACCGCGATGCAGGCACCATCCTCCGAGTAGATAGCGATGCCAATGGGCGAGGTCTTGATGATCTGCTGGTTCAGGAGCTGCTCGGCAGCGAGCGCGCGCTCGACGCGTTTGCGTTCGGTAATGTCCTGTACCATGCCGATGGTCCACTGCGGACGGCCCTGCGCATCGCGCTCGATTACCTGACCATACGAGCGCAGCCATACCCACTGACCGCTCGACGCCTTGAGCCAGCGATAGGCGAATTCGAAATCGCTCTCGCCGGAGGCGGCAATGCGCCGCATCTCGGCGTCCATCGCTCGCCGGTCCTCGGGGTTAAGGCATGCGACGACATCGGCCGGGCTTAGTTCGTCCTTACCTTCAACGAGGCCGATCGTCGCCCTGCTCACCTCGTCAAACTTGAAGACCCTCGTTCTCGAATCCCATTCGAAGGCGCCGAGATCGGCGGCGGCGAGCGCGACGCGTAGTCGCGCCTGCGCGCGCCTGAGCGCCGGGTCTTCGGATTCGCTCGACACAGCCAGCGGACTCAGTCGGCGCGTGGCGCCCACCCGCCTGGTCGGCGCTTCAAGACGAGGTGATACCACAGTACTGCGACGATCACGACCGCGCTGAGCAGCAGAAAGCTCGGCCGCCCGTCCTTTTCGTCGATCAGATTGGCGACTGCGAAAACTGCCGCGAGCGCGAGCCCGAGCACAGGACCAAGCGGGAAGAGCATCGAGCGCCAGTAGCCCGGCTGGCCGGTCAGCTTGCGGCGTCGCCCGACCAGTACTGCGAGCGATACCAGAACGAAGGTGAAGGTCACCAGACCCGACACGAACACCGTCAGGGTGTGGTCGTCGACGAGGCAGCAAAATCCCGAGACGATGCCAACGACGATCGTCGCTCCCCGTGGCGAGCCCGACTTCCGATCCACCGCCGCGAGCACCCGGTTGGCAAGCGGATGCAGGATGCCGTCGCGACCGATGCTGAAAAACAGACGCGCACAGAACATGATCTGGGCGATCAGCGCATTGAAGATTGCGAGCGCCACACCGGCACTGAGCGCGCGACTGACGACAGGCCCAGCGACCGATTCCATGAATGCGCTAAAGGGCGCGGGACTCCTGAATATCGCGACCATGTCACCCGTCCCAAGCACCATCGCGACGACCGGAAGAGCAGTGGCAAAGGCGCCCACTACGCAGGCGACCATGATTACCTTGCCCATATTTCTATGCGGCTCGCGCAACTCCTCGCCAAAGGCGATTCCCTGATTGCCGCCAACGGTCGCGAATCCGGCGCTGACTGCACCGAGCGCCAGTGCCGATATCGAAGCCACGCCGAGCACGCCCGCAGCACTGACGTTCTCGGGAGTTACGAGCACGCTCCCAAGACTGCGGGCCGGATGCCAGAAGCCGGCAACGATCATGACGACCACCGCCAGCATCTCGACGGCGAGGAAAAGCCCCGTGATCAAGGCGCTCGTGCGCACCGCCAGAAGCGACAGCACGACGGTTGCGGCAAGCGCGATCAGCGTCACGGTGAGCGGTGCGGACAGGCCGGTGAGGTCGTCGACATACACGGCGATGGTTCTGGCTTCGAGTGCCGACAGGGGGCCGGCAGTAACCGCCCACACGGCGAGGCTCGCGAAGCCGGCGGCCGAGCCGAGGATTCTTCCGACACCCACATAGTCGCCACCGGCGTAGGGGTAGGCCGATCCCAGCTCGGCATAAACCATTCCCCAAACCACGGCTGCGCCGATGCCCAGTAGAAACAGTCCGGCCGCTCCGGTGCCCGCTTCCTTGACGACGTCGGCGCCCAGGCCATAGATCGAGAAAACGGGTGACAGGCACGACAGCGTCAACATCAGCGCCCCGAACCAGCCGAGGTTGCGATGCAGTGTGCCGGCATCCCCGGTGGGCGCGTCTGACTGTGCGCCTGTGCCTGCAAGCCCGGCTGCGCCGAACTCCGTCTTGTTTGTCATGTATGAAATTCCGCGCGGATGGTCTGAATCAATCGAGTGATTGGCCGAGCCGCAATAATCGCACAAGCCATCCCGCCGGGCACGATCGGTCGACGGGCAGGGCGTGCGGCGCCACAATCCCGCTGGATTGGCAATTGCTATCTTGCTAGGTGAGCTAAGCTGCGGCATAGTGCCTCAGCTTGGCGGGCAGCAGCTAAAGTGCCCAGCGCGATTCGGGATGCCGGACGTGGCGCGAGTGTTCTCCTGGCGCACGGGTGAGCTGGGATTCGGGATTCACCGGGGGTAAGTTTTCATGTCGGAATCGGGAACGGGCAGCGCGACGGTCACCGCATTGGCTGCCGGTGCCCTTGGGACTCTGGATGAAGACGCCTGGGACGATCTGCTCAATTTCATCGAGGACCGCCGGGTCATCCCGATAATCGGACCGGAACTGCTTGAGGTTGCCACCGAGAACGGGCCGCGGCTGCTCTATGACTGGATGGCCGAGAAGCTGGCGGCCAAACTCAATGTCGACACGGCACTCTTGCCGCGACCCTATTCATTGAATGATGTGGTGTGCTGGTTCCTCTCGGCGCGCGGTCGCCGCGAAGAAGCCTATGTGCGCCTGCGCGGGCTGTTGCGCGACGCCAATTTCCTGCCGCCGCGCGCCCTGCGACGCCTGGCCTGCATCACAGACTTCGACATCTTTGTGACGACGACCTTCGATGGCTTGCTTGAGCAGGCCATCAACCAGGAGCGCTTTGAGAACGCTCCGCTGACCGATGTCGTCGCATACTCTCCGAATCGCGTTGCTGACCTGCCAGGCGAGCGCGAGCGCCTGCAGCGTCCGGTCGTTTATCACCTCTTTGGCAAACTGTCGGCCTCACCGACCTATGTGATTTCGGATGAGGACACGCTCGAATTCATCTGCGCTCTGCAAAGCGAGCACCTCGCCCCGGAGAAGCTGTTTCACGAACTCGAACACAATCACCTGCTGTTCATAGGCAGCAATTTCACCAACTGGCTCGCGCGGCTTTTCCTGCGCATGGCCAAGCGGCGGCGCCTGTCCGATCCGCGCGACGTGGGCGAGATTCTTGCCGATGACCACTCCAGCGAAGACGACCGACTGGTGGCCTTCCTGCAGCAGGTCAGCGTGCGCACACGCATCTATAGCGGCGCCGAGCGCTTCGTCGACGAGCTGTTTGACCGCTGGCAGGCGCGTCAGCAGCATGCTCGACCCCTGGCGCCAAAGAGCGCACCGGCGCGCTTCATGCCGCCCGAACACGAGATGCCGGATAACGCGGTATTCATCAGTTATGCCCGCGAGGATCTGGCAGCCGTGCAGCGCATGAAAGCCGAGCTCGATGCCGCTGGCGTGGTCACCTGGTTCGACATGGACCGGCTCGAAGCCGGGGACGATTACGATCGCAAGATCCAGCGCAATATTGCGCGCTGTTCCTACTTTATTCCGGTGGTATCGGCCAATACGCAGCGCCGCCTTGAGGCCTACTTTCGTCGCGAATGGAGCTATGCGATGGACCGCACGCGCAACATGGCTGACGGAGCTCTGTTCATCCTGCCGGTCACCATCGATGACACCGCAGCGGCGCAGGCGCTGGTCCCCGACAAGTTCAAGGCCCTGCACTTCACCCAACTCGCGGCAGGCGCCGTCACCAGCGAATTTGCCCAGCGCCTGCAGGACTTCATGACGGCGCGGCGGCAATGATGGACGTTCTCGCATCATGAACGAGCACGCCAGCGTCACGAGCGTCTCACGCGCGGCCGAACTGGCGGTCGATGAACGACATCCCTGGCTTGGGCTCGCTTCGTTTACCGAAGAGTCGCGCGGCTACTTTTACGGCCGCGAAGACGAAGTGGGCGAGCTCAGCCGGCGCGTGCAGCGCAAGCTTCTCACGATCCTGTTTGGCCAGTCGGGCCTGGGCAAGACCTCAATCCTGCAGGCCGGTGTCGTGCCAAGGCTGCGCGAGCAGGGATTTTGCCCGGTGTACGTGCGCATCGATTACAACCCGGGGGCGCCGGAACCGGCCGAGCAGATCAAGGAAGGAATCTTCCGGGCGGCCGAGCAGCAAGGCAAGTGGAGCCAGTCCGGCGTCGCGGTACAGGGCGAGTCGCTCTGGGAATTCCTGCACCACCGCGATGACAGCCTGCGCGATGGTTCCGGTGCGACGCTTATTCCCTTGCTGATCTTTGATCAGTTCGAGGAAATCTTCACCCTGGCGCAAAGCGACGAATTTGGTCGCCAGCGCGCGACACGCTTCATCGAGGACCTCGCCGACCTGGTTGAGAATCGACCGCCCAAGGCACTGGAAGCGCGCTTTGAGAATGATGATACGGCTTTCGAGCGCTTTGATTTTGCCCGCAGCGACTATCGCGTCCTGATTGCCCTGCGCGAGGACTATCTCGCGCCGCTCGAGGGCTTAAAGGGCGCGATGCCCTCGATCACGCAAAATCGCATGCGTTTGGCGCCCATGACGGGTGTTCAGGCGCTCCAGGCGGTCACCGGTCCGGGTGGCAAACTCGTGTCCGACGAGGTCGCGGCGGCGATTGTGCGCTTTGTCGCTGGCGGTGCAGAACTGGCGAACGCCGAAGTCGAGCCCTCGCTGCTCAGCCTTATCTGTCGCGAGTTGAACGACAAACGCCTTGCCGAGAGCCGTAGCGAGATCTCGCTCGATATGCTCGATGGTTCGCACGCCGGGATACTTGGTGATTTTTACGAGCGTGCACTGGCCGATCAGCCCCAGGCGGTGCGTCGTTTCATCGAGGATCAACTGCTTACCGACTCCGGCTTTCGCGAGAATGTCGCTGAAGAGCGGGTGCTTGGCGAATTTGCGGCAGCGGGCGCGGCGCCCGACGCCCTTGCCGTGCTTGTCAACCGGCGCCTGCTGCGCATCGAGGAGCGGCTGGACATCCGCCGGGTGGAACTCACCCACGACGTACTGTGCCGCTTCGTCAAGGCCAGCCGCGACCAGCGCCAGGAGCGCGAGGCCCGCGAGGCTACCGAGCGCCTGCTGGCCGAGCAGCGCGAACGCGAACTGAGCGCGCGCCGCGCCTTGGTGCGCGCCCGTCAGATCGCTAGCGCCTGCCTCGTGCTCGCTCTCATAGCAGTCGGTACCGCCATCTACGGCTATTTCAGCACCGAGCGCGCCCAGCGTGCCGAAACCACCGCTCAGGAAACGCGCGCAAGCGCCGAAGTGGCCCGCGCCCAGGCGGAGAAACTGATTGCTTATCTGGTTGACGACCTCTCGCTCGAGCTTGACGGTGTGGGGCGCCTTGGAGTCGTCGCCGACCTCGCCCAACAGGAGGTCAACTACTACAAATCCCTGCCGGCCAGCCTGCAGACCACCGACACGATTCGCAACGCTGCTGTGGCGCTGGTGCGCTACGGGGTGGCGCTGCGCGGCCTCGGCAAGACCGACGAAGCGGGGCCGGCGCTTCTTGAAGCGCAGTCAACCCTGGAACGCATGCAGGCCGGTGGCGATAAATCCGAGGCGACGACGATTGGCTTGGCGCTCGCGCTGACCGGACAGGCTGCGGTCTCCGATAGCCAGGGCACGCGCGACACGGCCCTCGTTCAGGCGCAGCGGGCGATCGAAGTCATGCGGCCCCTGATGGACGCCCAGGAGAAATCTGTCGAGACGCGGCGCGCGTTTGGCAGGGTCGCCAATCGACTCGGGTTTCTGCAGCTGCGCTCCAACCAGAGCGAGAAGGCCGTGACCACCTTCGAACTCGGCAAGGCGGCTCTCGGCCCGCTCGTCGACCAGCGGCCGACCGATGTCGCCGCCGCGGCCGACTATGCCCAGATCAGCGGCTGGGAGATCGACGCGCTGCGCCAGCTCGACCGGCGCGACGAGGCGCGTCGGACCAGTAGCGACGGCATCGCGGTTGCAGGCAAGCTGCTTGCTGAGCGTCCCGTTCACATGGCGGCCCTGCGTGCGCGCGCCCTGATCTATTCGGGCCTCAGTCTTCTGGACATGGATGAGATGAAGCCCGGCGAGATACTCGAGTCGACGCCGCTGGAAGAGGCGGACTGGAGGATGATCGTTCGACTGGATCCGGGCAATGTAGTGGCCGTCCACAACCTTGGTTCGGCGCGCATGATGGGTGGATTCGCGCACGTTCTGCAAGGCCAGGACGCGACTGCGGTCACGCAGCTACGCGCTGCCATCGCCGGCTATGATGTGCCTGCGAGCAACAATCAGATGCTCGTGGCCGCCACCATGTTCGCAGAGTCGTGGCTCGCGCTGATTCAGGCCGAACGGGGGGACGTTGTCGAGTTCCGCGCCGCGCGGGCCCGCTTTGATCGCATTGCGGACCAGGTGCGCAAATCGCAGGCAACGCCGGGCGAGATTGAGAGCCGGCTCTGCGTCGACGAGAACCGCTTCGGCGCGGGGATCCTGCTTGGCGGAGACGGCGTCGGGGCGCTTGAATATGCCCGCGAGGCGATTGCACGTCGCAAGTCGATTGCGCCTGCGGGTCCTGTTGACCAATCGCTGACCAACGAATGCCTGGTCGCCCTGATGGATGTGATGGGCCAGGCGCAATACCAGCTGCGCGATTTTGCCGCTGCGGCGGGCACGTTCAATGATGCGATCGTGCTGCGCAACACCTGGCCAGTGGAGACCAACTTCGAGCGCAGAGCCCACGCGGACATGAACACTTACCTCGCCATGTCCCTCGCACAACAGGGAAAAACCGCGGACGCGCTGCGCATCGCTTCCCGGGTAGTTGACCTTGAGCGCAGTCTGGCGAGTCAGAATCATGGTGACATGCTCCAGCGCATGGAGTTTGCGGGTTCCCTGTACGCCCTGGCGCTCGCTGATCCGGCACACCGGGAGGCAAGCCTGCGCGAGGCGTCGGCGATCATCGCCGCACTGCCCGCCGAGTACCGCTCGACCCGATCTGTCATGCAATGGCACGAGCGTATTGCCGAAGCCCAATCTGCCAAGCCGGGCTAGGGCTGGCGACGCATTGAATTCGATGGGTAATCGGGGTCCCGGATCGGACCGCTCCGCGCCGGCCCTCACTGCAACCGAGGCGCAGCTCTATGTGTCCGACATCCGGATCTCCTGTGCCTTCTACACCACCAGGCTCGGTTTCTCGGTCTCGTTTGTGCATGGAGACCCGCCGGGCTACGCGCAGGTCATACGCGATCAGGCGCGCCTGAACCTGCGCGCGGTGGACGGACCGGTGTTCGCCGGCGATATCCGCGAGCGCGAGCAATTGCTCAGCGCAACGCTCACCGTCGCCTCAAGTAGCGAGTTGGAGGAACTGTACTCGCATTACCGCGCTGCGGATGTGCGCTTTTCCCAGGAGATGAGATCCGAGCCCTGGGGAGCGCGAACCTTCATCGTCGAGGACCCGGACGGAAATCTCATACTGTTCGCCGGACCGGATTAGGTGCGCCAAGTTCGTACATCGACTCCAGCTGACGATGCTATCGTCGCTTGAACCTGCGGACGTGTCGCAGCAGAGTCCGATAAGATCCCCGCATACATGAACGCCGCCAACAACCCCTCCCGTGACTCGCGCAGTCTGGCCGAAGTGCGCGCCGCCTGGAGAAATCGCGGCGCGCAGGGCGCTCTGACTGATCAGTCATTGCTGCGCGAACTGGCAGAGCGCGCCCTGGAGCTCGGCGAGCCGCTCCTGACCTGCGATATCTGCTCGGAAGCGCTCGCGCTGGTCGAAGATGGCAGTCGCAAGCAGCGCGACTTGCAGAAGATCCACGGCCTGGCGCTGGCGCGCAGCGGTTTGCTCGATACGGCGCTGACCCTCGCCCTGCGGCTGATCGATGCTGGTCTCGCCGATGAGCAGACACTGAGTCTCGCGGCGCGCATTCACAAGGATCTGTGGCAGCAGGCGAATGAAGCCGACCGTGCCGGCATGCACCTCGAAGCGTCCCGTTCACTCTACGGACGCGCGTATGAGCACACAGAGGGCATCCAGAGTGGCATTAACACCGCGACATTGAACCTCATTGCCGGCGACACGGCCGCGGCGAAAAGTGTGGCAGCCAGGGTGCAGGCGAGCTGCCTTGAGCGCCTCGCGCGCGAACCAGGAGATTACTGGCTGCACGCTACGCTCGGTGAGAGTGCGCTCGTGCTTGGCCAGTTCGATGACGCCGCCAACTGGTACCGTCTGGCAGCGCAAAGCACATCGGACTTTGGCAATCTGGCTACGACGCGGCGCAATGCCAAGCTGATACTTGGCCCGCTCGGCCTCGATGCGCAATGGTTGCAAGACAGCTTGCCGATGCCGGTCATAGGTCTGTTCTGCGGGCACATGCCTGACCAGGCTGATCGCGTAGAGGCGCGCTTTCCCAATCCGCTGGCGCCGGAACTCGCGATCCGGGTGCGTCGCCATATCGAGGAGCACGGCGTGCAGATTGGCTACGGCGCGGCGGCAGCCGGAGCCGACATCCTGTTTCATGAGGCCCTGATTGAGGCGGGCCACGAGACTCACGTCGTGCTGCCCGTTAGCATCGAGCGCTTTTGTCGCACGAGCGTCGGTCCGGGCACGGACTGGGAGCGGCGTTACCGGCGCGTGCTGGACGAGGCGGCGAGCGTGACGATCCTGTCCGATTCTGCCGAAGGTGCGCTCGCTTTTGCCTACGCCAACCGGGTGCTGCTCGGGATGGCGCGCATCCGGGCGCGCCAGATCGACGGCACGATCAGCGCCTTCGCCGTCTGGGACGGACAGCCCGGTCCCTCGGGAGGCACGTCCTCGGCAGTCAGCGACTGGCGCGCTGCAGGTCTGGCGGTCGAGTCGCTCGATCCGGCCAGGGATCGCGCCAATGTGCTCCTGCCATTGACGTCGGCCAGCGCCGACGCGCTGCTAGAGCCCGGGCGGCGCATCGTCTGCCTGCTTTTTGCCGACACGATCGGCTTTAGTCGGCTTGAGGAAAGTCAGGTGGGTGCCTTCGTCAGGAATTTTCTGGGCGGGGTGGCGAGCCTACTGGACGCATTGCCCCAAGAGCCGCTCACCCGCAATACCTGGGGCGACGCGCTCTACTTTGCCTTCGCGACGGTTGAGCAAGCCGGGCAGTTCGCGCTTGAGCTGGCTGATCTGGCCAACAACACGGACTGGCCACAGCTGGGCCTGCCTGCCGAATTGAGCATTCGCATCTCCCTGCACGCCGGACCAACCAATGAGATCCTCGATCCGATTACCGGACAGCGCAGCTACAGTGGTACGCACGTCAGTCGCGCGGCGCGCATCGAACCGGTCACGCCGCCCGGACAGGTCTTTGCGAGCCAGGCTTTTGCCGCGCTGTGCGAGTACGAACAGGTTTCGAAGTTCTCCTGCGACTATGCGGGTAACGTGCCGCTAGCGAAGGGCTACGGTACCCATCCTGTGTATCACCTGCATCGACGACGCGCACCCCCGCATGCCTGAGCGCAATAGGTGGAGTGACCCCCTCTCATGCACAGAAGAGTGATGATCACGGGCGGTCTTGCCGCCTTTTTCAATCCCCTTGCAATCGCCGCTGGCGCGATGCCGGAGATGCGACGCGTCACGCTTGCGATTGGGGGAAAGACCGGCTTGCACTATCTGCCGCTCACCATTGCCGAGCAACTCGGATATTTCGAGGACGCCGGACTCGAGCTTATGACGAGCGACTTTGCGGGGGGTGCGCGGGCCCTCGAGGCCGTGGTCGGCCAGAGCGCCGACCTCGCCATCGGCTCCTACTCATATTGCATCGAGATGCAGGCCAAGGGACAGCGCCTGCTCGCCTTTGCGCTGCTCGGGAGAACGACTCAGATCGCCATCGCCGCGATCGGTGAGTACCAGGCGCGAGTCCGTTCCGCGCTGGACTTGAAGGGCTTGCGCGTGGGTGTCTCGGCACCGGGCTCGGCGACCCATGTGGCGCTGAACCTGTATCTCGCGAAGGTGGGTCTTCCTTCCAGCGCGGTCTCGGTCATTGGCGTTGGCACTGGCGCCGGCGCACTGGCCGCGGTGCGCAACCGCGAGATTGATGTGCTCTGTGGCCTTGAGCCCGTGATGACCATGCTCGAGACGCACGGCCAGGCCCGGGTGCTTGCCGACGCGCGCACCCTGGCCGGAACCGCGGAGCTCTATGGCGGTCCCTATCTCGGCGCGGCGCTATTGGCACCCTCCGGATTTCTTGAAAATAAGCCGCACACAGCGCGTGCCTTTGCCACAGCCATCGTGCGTGCCCTGGGCTGGCTGCGTACTGCGAGCGAGGATGAGATCGTCAGTCGCATTCCGCAGAGTTATCTGCTAGGCGACGCCGCCCTCTATCGCACGGCGCTCTCGCGCGTGCGCGAAGGCTACTCGACGGATGGCTTCATTGGCAAAGCAGGGTCCCAGACAGCGCTCAGGGTATTGGCATTCAGCAATCCCGCGCTCGATCCTGCGCAAATCCGCCTTGAGGACACCTATACGAATCGCTTTGTCGGTGATTCCGGTGGTGCACTTGAATAATCAGGTGCGGATGGTCGAGCGATGATCAACAGATACCTCTCGTTTCATGCGCAACGACGTCCGAACAGTCTGGCAGCGCTTCGTAACGGCGTTTTTGTCAGCTACTGTGAACTGGAAACGCATGTGGTGCGCCTTGCCTGCGGGCTACGCGAGGTCGGCCTCGAGGCGGGCCAGGGTGTGGAGCTGGCCGTGCAGGACCTTTTTACGTTTTTCGTGCTGGCGCTGGCGCTTGATCGCATGGGTTGCGCGATTGCGGCAGGCGCGCCTGGTCAGGTAAGCGAACTGCAGGGCCTGCCGGGCGTGATCGACTGGCTCATCTGCGAGCAAGCTGTGCCGGGGGCGGCGCATGTTCGTCAGCATTTACTGACCAAGCAGTGGTTGCAGATGGTCAGCGCGAAAGAGGGGGCGTCCTTTGAACCGGTCGACTTCGCGCAGGAGGCGCCGCTGCACCTGCGCGCGACTTCGGGGACCACCGGTACACCGAAATGCCATGTGCTCACCCGGGCCATGATGATCGAGCGCATCAACAGCCGTCGCTGGCTCTATGGCCTGACACGCGAGTCGCGTTATCTCGTCGGCATGCCGCTGACCATCGGTTCGGTCTACATCACCGCCCTGACCTGCGTGCAGGTCGGTGCCGCGGTGGTGTTCGAGAACCGACCGCTGATCGAGTCGGGCGTGCTTGCCACGATCAGCCATGTCTCGATGCTGCCCTTGCATCTGCGCCAGCTGCTGGACGCGCTGCCCGGAGATTTCAAACGCCCACGCGGTCTGGCCGTGATTTGCATAGGCGCGCCCTTGCCGGATGCGCTCGCGGCGCGTGCGCGACGGCTGCTTGCCGATGATGTCGTTAACGTCTATGGGGCCAATGAAACCGGTTCTATGGCAAGCGTGGATGCGCACGGTCAGGGGTTGGTCCTGCCGGGGGTTGCGCTGCGCATCGTGGACGATGAAGGTCACCCGCTTGCACCCGGTCACGTCGGCCGGATCGCGGTACGCACACCGGGTATGGCAATGAGCTATCTCGGTGAAGCCGCGGCTTCTGGAGCAAATTTCAGCGACGGCTGGTTCTACCCCGGGGACCTCGGAATCCTGCATGTATCTGGCCAGCTGGAAGTCGTCGGGCGCGCCGATGGCCTGCTCAATGTTGGCGGACAGAAAGTGCTGCCCGCTCCGCTGGAGGCGCGCCTGCAGGAGCTCACCGGGGCGCGCGACGTAGCTGTCTGCACGATCGTTGGCGCCGGGGGAATCGGTCAGCTGGCAGTGGTGGTCGAGGCCTTTTCGGGAAATCACGACGACCTCGTCAAGCGGATAGCGACAGCGGTAGACCCCTCCTACGGCGCGATTGCCGTCGTCCAGGTCGAGAGCATTCCCCGCACGGGCCCCGGCAAAGTGGCCCGGCTTGAGCTGCAGAGAATGGTCACGGCACTGATGGACCGTGCGCCAGCGCACACTGGTTTTCGCAAATAGGACGCTCTGAGAGGATCCGATTCGCGCAAGCGCCGCTGAGTGTGCATACTGTCTGGGCCCGCTCGCGTCGCGCCTTTTGCGTGGATGCGCTGACCCGCGGTCCGCCATGATTCGAATCCACCTGCGTGTCGAGTTGAACTACGAGATCGACCATGGTACTGCCGACTTCGTTTTCAACATCCATGCAGCGCGCACAGCGAGCCAGACCATCGTCGCCGAGCGTCTTGACCTCAGCCAGGAGGTCGTACCGCAGTTTCATACCGACCCCGTGACTGGCAACCGCTACATGCGCCTGCACGGCGCGCCCGGTCCCTTAAGGCTTGTCTATGAGGCAACGATTGATCTAAGTCACCATCGTGCGTCGTCTTCCGATCTCGCCGAAGTGCCGGTACGCTTTTTGCCGCCCGAAGTCGTGGGCTATATCTATCCGAGCCGCTATTGCCAGTCCGATCGGCTACTGCGCCTGGCCGCCAATGAATTTGGCGGCATGTGGCAGGGATACAGTCGCGTGCAGGCCATCTCGCAATGGGTGCAGCAACACGTCAGTTTTACTTCGAACACCAGTAACTCCAACACATCGGCGGTCGATACGGTGATCGAGCGCGTCGGGGTGTGCCGAGACTTCGCGCACGTGATGATTGCCCTGTGCCGCGCCCTGAATATCCCGGCGCGCTTTGCGACCGGGACCGACTACGGCGCCAATCCGGCGCTCGGGCCGCCGGACTTTCACGCCTATGTCGAAGTCTTCGTCGGTGCGCGCTGGTACATCTTCGATCCGTCGGGAACCGGGATCCCGATGGGTTTTGTGCGCTTTGGAACCGGTCGCGATGCCGCCGACGTCGCCTTCGCGACGATATTCGGGGGGGTGCGCTCGCAGGCACCGATCATTTCCGCGCATGCGCTCGTCGATCCAGCCGCTGGTTTCGAGCTCCCCTACCTGTGTCAGGATGCCCTGTCGACCGACAACGCCTTGAATCCCCTGCCGCACCAGTGAGCCAGTGCGTGATCCCAGCGGCGCGGCGGCCAGTCTGAGATAATCCTCGCTTGCAGCAATCCCGCACTGCCCCCTTTTTTCGCGCGCAACCATGGCCTCACATACGATTTCCCTCGAATCCCTCAAACGCGCGGCTCCGATGGCCGCGCCCACTTCCGAGCCGCGCTGGACGGTAGCGGCGGTTGCGGAACTGTTCGACTTGCCTTTTGCCGACCTGATATTTCGCGCACAGCAGGTGCATCGTGAACACTTCAAGGCCAACGAAGTCGAGTTGGCGACGCTGCTATCGATA